>CALZOR010000019.1 GCA_945827785.1 uncultured Bacteroidales bacterium
CATTGTCATCCCGATTACATATAACATTAACATAACATTGTCATCCCGAGCGAAGTCGAGGGAACAAAAAAATGGAATATCTAAACTACACGTTATTTACAATAGGAGGCGACACCCCCGTCCTGCTGATTGACCTGCTGACGTCAATCTTCGGCCTCACCTGTGTCTTCCTTGCAGGACGCAACAGCAAATATAACTTCTACATTGGTTATATATATACATTCTTCCTCTTCCTGATGTTCTGGAACAAGCATCTCTATGCGAGCCTGTTCCTCCAGCCTATATCCCTGGCTATCAATATCCTCGGCCACTATCGCTGGACCCACCCGAAGAGGGAAGAAGAGAGCGCGGAAGACCATAAAGCACTGAAAGTCAGTATGCTAAGCTGGCCTCAGAGATTCTTTACCATCCTTTCGGTTTTAGGAATCGCGGCTGTCTGGGGCTGGATGCTCGGCCTGTTTACACCAGACCCTGTACCGTATCTGGATGCATGCGTGACGGTGCTCATCCTTGTAGCCCAGTTCCTTTCGGCCATAAAGAAATGGGACTGCTGGATTGCCTGGCTGCTTGTCAACATCACCCAGCTCATCCTCCACATTTCCGTCGGCCATGTATTCATGCCGATTGTATGCTCACTGTACCTGATCAATGGAATATGGTCACTCTTCACATGGTATAAACTTTATAGAAAAAACGCTTGATTATGGCAAACGACATATTATTGGAAATACGCGGTCTTCATGCCTGCGTTGAGGACAAGGAAATTCTAAAAGGCGTGGACCTCACAATCCGCAAAGGCGAAATTCATGCAGTGATGGGCCCGAACGGAGCCGGAAAAAGTACGCTTTCGGCTGTTCTTGCGGGCAAGCCTCAGTTCACCGTCACATCCGGAAGCATCACCTTCATGGGCCAGGACCTCCTTGCGATGTCACCTGAGCAGAGGGCATGGGCAGGCATCTTCCTGTCTTTTCAGTATCCCGTTGAAATTCCGGGAGTTACCATCACTAATTTCATGAAGACGGCAGTGAATGCCCACCGTCAGGGGAAGGGACTCGAGCCCCTCAAGGCAGGAGACTTTCTTAAACTCATGCGTGAAAAAATGGCATTCGTGCAGATGAAGCCTGAGTTTGCCAAGAGGGAAGTGAACGTGGGCTTTTCCGGCGGAGAGAAGAAACGCAACGAGATTTTCCAGATGGCCATGCTCGACCCGACTCTCGCAATCCTTGACGAAACCGACAGCGGTCTTGACGTGGATGCACTTCGCATAGTCGCAAATGGTGTGAATGCCCTCCATACCCCGGAAAAATCGGCAATCGTCATAACCCACTACCAGAGGCTTCTGGACTACATCGTTCCCGACGTGGTCCATGTCCTCAAGGACGGAAAGATTGTCAAGACGGCGGGACGCGAGCTTGTCGCTGATATTGAAGAGAAAGGTTACGACATATATTAAAGTCTGATTATGAACGAATTGAACCAATTGACCGTCAGTTGTGGCCAGACCCTGCAAAAGGTGTTTGTGCTGGGGCCTGACAAGAAGGCTGCCGGGCAGATCCCTTCCTCCATCACTTTGGAAAGGGATTCGCGCCTGGATGTGGTCCTGGTCATCCTCCCGGGGGCAGAGTGCGATATCCCGCTCTCGGTCAGGCTTGCCGGAGAAGGCTGCGAGGCCAATGTCTCGGGCCTGTATGTCTGTGACTCCAGTCAGAAAGTGAAGATAGCCGTGGACATGTTCCATGTTGTGCCTCATTGCAATTCCCGCCAGCTTTTCAAAGGAATGGCGGCGGGGAATTCGCGTGTGGATTTTTATGGGAAAATCGTGGTCGCCAAAGATGCCCAGAAGACGGAGGCCTATCAGGAGAACCACAACCTCCTGCTTTCGGACTTTGCCAAGGTTGACACCAAACCGCAGCTGGAAATATATGCCGATGACGTGAAATGCTCCCATGGAGCAACGGTCGGCAGACTGAATGAAGAGGAGCAGTTCTACATGCGCTCCAGAGGAATTTCCCTGGAGGATGCCAAGGTTCTACAGATGATTTCATTCGTCTCACCTGTACTGGAGCATGTCCATGATGTGGAACTCAGGGAGAAGATTGCTTCCGAAGTGGAAGATTCTTTGAGAACGCTTGCTGTTTAATTTTCTGGCCTATGATCACTTATCCCAATGTCAAGATAAATCTCGGTCTGAACGTCCTACGGAAAAGAGAAGACGGTTTCCATGATCTGGATACCCTTTTCGTGCCATATTTTGAGATTTCTGATACTCTCGAAATCATCGCGGGCGACGACTACAGCCGCACTTCCGCAGCCCTTTTTGCAAAATATTCCGCTTCGGACCATGCTCCGCAGCTTGCCCAGGCGGTGTCTGAGGACGGGAAGGTGATGATAACCATAGCGCGTGCAGAAGGCGTGGACTGGAATCCGCTCAAAGACTTGACAGTCAAGGCTTACAATGTCCTTGCCGAGGATTATGCACTTCCCCCGGTGAAGATATTTCTTGAAAAGACCTCCCCGGTCGGTGCCGGTCTTGGCGGTGGTTCTTCTGATGCCGCCTTTGCCCTGAAGATGCTGAATGAGATGTTCTTGCTCGGACTTGATGATCAGGGCCTTGCCGGCTATGCCTCACGCCTTGGAAGCGACTGTGCCTTTTTCATATATAACTGCCCGATGCTCGGCCAGGGCAGGGGAGAAATCCTCACTCCATACTCTCTGGAAGGCTTCGGATACGGTCAGGAAGGTGCGCCGGACCTGCCGTTCACAGTAAAAGTCGTGGTGCCTGAAGGAATAGCCGTATCGACCGCCGAGGCCTATCGCGGAATCAAGCCTCAAATCCCTCAGATTCCTCTGTCAGAGGTACTTGCCTTGCCTGTTGACAAGTGGAAGGACTGCCTGGTAAATGATTTTGAGACCACCGTATTTGCCGTCCATCCCGAGCTTGCCTCCATCAAGGATTCTCTCTATGAAAGCGGGGCGGTCTATGCCTCGATGTCCGGCTCGGGCTCAGCCCTGTTCGGCATATATCGCAACTGGTAAGATTTCTCTTTATCGGGCAGCATCATCCCATGACAGGGTTCTGGAACCGTCCGGATTGACAAGGATGTCCACGCGCAGGGTGTCTTCCGGAAGGAGTTCCTCTATGTTCTCAGGCCACTCCATGATGCAGAGGCATCCGCTGTAGAGGTAGTCCTCCAGCCCGATGTCCATAGCTTCCGAGAGTTTGTTGATACGGTAGAAGTCGAAATGGTACATCGGTTCACCGTCTGCCCTCATATATTCGTTGACTATTGCAAATGTCGGAGAGCCGACTGGGTCGGTCACGCCCAGCGCCCTGCAGATGGCGGTAGTGAAGGTTGTTTTGCCTGCTCCCATCGGTGCAAAGAACGCCACAAGTTTCCTGTCCCCTATCTTCCTGAGAAATTCTTCAGCAGCTCTGTCGATATCCTTAATTCCTTGTATGGTAATCTCCTGTTTCATATTGTCAAAGATTTTCCGCCCGGTTTATCTTGATTCCCGTTCAGTTCAGGTGCGAAGATACATAAAAACGGCAAATAGTGACGAATGACGGGACGGTTTTTCTGTTTTAATAAATTTTCCTCGGCAGTTATCATTTCCTTTGGGGAAAAAAACATGAAATGGAATATTTTGATTTGTATGGCAGTACTGGGGATGCCGGTGGCCTGTGGCATCGTGGAACTGGAGTCGGGACAAAAGGAAGAAAATGGAGTGTGGGTCAGCCCGTCCCACGGGAACGGAAATCAGGATTCGGACAAACAGGATTCCGGGGTATCTCCAGCCAAAAAATCCTTGTATGTTACAGCCCTTGAGTATCCCAAAGACTATGACTGGAGATCCGATCTTGAAAAGGGCAGTGTCAGGTGCTCCCTTGTCGTCTATAGGGATGGAAGTCCGGTGATGAAGCTCGCAGTGGGTGACGAGTACCAGGTAAGCTCCGATGCAGACATGCACCGCATGGTAGGAAGCGATTTATACACTGACTATTCAACTGATATTGAAACGATTATAAAGAAAAATGGACAGGAATGCTTCCGTTACTCCGGCCGCGAGTCAATCTATGGCATACATGTGGTCGGGAAGGATATCTACACCCTCGGTCAGTCACGCTCCGGGGAAGGCTTTTCATTCAGGAAGAACGGTGAAGCCATCCTGGTGCGGGGCAGTGGCTCTCTGTACAGCCATTTTGACTATGACCGGGACGATGGTTTCTCTTTTTCATTCAATGAGACTGTGTCATCCCAGTCAGGAAAGGTGCAGAGACATTATATGGTCAGGGATTCTCTGGTTTCACAGGTTGCGATGCGTGAGGATATCCGTTATGTCTGGGATGTGATTCTGCATGACGGCCAGCCATGCTATGTGGCCAGTGTCAGGGGAATCAATGGTTTGCTTCTGGCTGACGGAGACAAGCTCTCTGCCCTGGATATCCCAGGTTCGGCCATGGTTTTCACCGCCAGAATCCTCCTGATAGAAGGCGATGTAGTGGTTGAGGCTGTAATTGGTGAGGATGTGGGCTTCACCAGCATCATCTGGAGAAATGGAGAACTTGTGAAAAGTTTTTCCGACTGCCTGACGGTCGTAGCTTTCGACTCTTCGTCTGAGGGCCTGAGCTGCGCCCTGAACTCTCCATTCCGAAAAGGGGGAGGGCTCATTTTCAACGATTCGGAAGAATATGAGATACCGGAAGGCTATGTATGTTCCACCAACAAGGCCGTTGCCCGCAAAGATGGGATTCTGCATGTCGGGCTTTCGTCCGTAAACGGAGGCCAGCCTTGTATATGGAAGGAATCCCGGATGGAACAGCTGCCGGTGAACGGTTTCATCACGGAGATCAAGGCATCGGCTCCTTGACAAAATGTCCTATATTTTGTCAAGGAACCGGTATCCGGCAGCTTCGGCCAGGTCTCCCGGAAGAATGTCTTCGCGCAAGTCCATGTCCGCAATTGTCCTGGCAAGCTTCATGATTCTGAAATATGCCCTTGCAGACAGGCCCATCCTGTCGATTATCCTTTCGAGCATGCTTTTGCAGGAATGGTCCAGATGGCAGAATTCTTCAGTCATTTTGCTGTCCATGGCTGCATTGCAGAATACTCCCAGGCCCTTGAACCTCTCCTTCTGTATTTCTCTTACTTGTAGAACTCTTCTGGCAACGGTTCCGGAGTCTTCCGCCCGGTTTTTCTCCACGAGTTCCCTGGCAGGAATGATATGGGTCCTGATCTGGAGGTCAATCCTGTCCAGAATTGGCCCTGAAAGCCTGGATATGTATGAGAGCCTTTCCCTTGGAGTGCAGGTGCACCGGTCTCCTTCTCCATAATATCCGCATGGGCACGGATTGGCTGCTGCGACCAGAATGAAATCAGCCGGGAAGATGATTTTCGATTTGAGCCGCGAGATTGTAACCATCCTGTCCTCCATGGGGCCCCTAAGTGCTTCAATGACACGTTTTGGAGCTTCGCAGAATTCGTCAAGGAATAGAACACCGTTGTGGGCGAGGGAGATTTCTCCGGGCATGATGCTCCCGCTGCCCCCGCCGATCAGGGCGGCTATTGACGCGCTGTGATGCGGAGATCGGAAGGGCCTCTGCTTCATCAGACCTCCGCTGGGGTTCCCCCGGCCCGCCACAGAGTAGATTTTGCTGGTCTGGAGCGACTCTTCAAGCGACATCGGTGGCATGATGCCTGCCATTGCTTTTGCGATGGAACTTTTCCCCGAGCCCGGAGGGCCCAGGAGCATAATGTTATGGCCCCCTGAGGCGGCAATCTCGATGCCTCTTTTTGCGCCTTCCTGACCGATTATGTCCGCAAGGTCCGGTGTCGCCGACAGCCTTGCATCGTTATTTCTGCCCATATCGGCCGGGCGGCAGTTCCTGACCAGAAGATGGCTGCAGTCCTGCTCTCCTGATAGTATGTCCAGCACATCTGTGAGGCAATCAACTCCAAAGACCTCGATATCTTGGAAATCAATGGCTTCCATCGCGGAGGAGCGAGGCAGGATACAGCCTCTGAATCCGCTTTTTCCTGCAAGTTCCACGATTGGGAGAGCTCCGGGGACAGGTCTTACCGAGCCGTCAAGTCCGAGTTCTCCCATGATGAGGAAGTTGTCCAGATAAGGCAGACGCCTCTGTCCGGATGCAGCGATGATGCCGAGTGCAATCGGGAGGTCATATCCGCTGCCTTTCTTGTGCATGTCAGCGGGGGCAAGGTTGATTACAATCTTCTTTCCCGGGATACGGAAATCCATTGACTGCATTGCGGTTATAGTCCTCAGAAGGCTTTCCTTCACCGCTGCGTCAGCCAGGCCTACAAGGTGAATGCCCAGCCCTGCGGTGATATCCGTCTCCACTGTTACCAGAACGGCCTGGATGCCGATACATTTTGCGCTGTGAATAATGGTCATCATGATATGCTGTCGTTTTGAAAATTGTCCTTTGCGGCGTACTGCATTGATACGCTGGATGTCAAATTTCGCCGATTGGAGTGAGAAAGACTGCTTAAAACAGAAAAATGTGATAAATTTGCACCCTCAAACTTATTTGACAGTACACTAATTTTTATTTGACAGCATGTTAAAAAAATCAATAGAGGCCGTCGGACGTTATTTCCTGTTCCTGAAGATGGTTTTCCGCAAGCCTGAGAAGTGGAAGATTTTCTGGAAACAGTTCGTTCAGGAAACCGACAAACTCATACTTTCGTCAATCATCATTGTCGGAGTCATTTCTATTTTTATCGGCGGTGTGCTCGTCATCCAGACAGCATCCAACCTTGAAAATCCGATTATCGACAAGATGTACATCGGCTATATGGTCAGGGAAAGCCTTATCCTGGAGTTCTGCTCCACAATGGTTGCCCTCATCCTTGCCGGGAAAATGGGCTCGAACATTGCATCTGAAATAGGCAGCATGCGCATCACCGAGCAGATTGATGCCATGGACATGATGGGAATCAATTCCGCGGGTTTTCTGGTTCTTCCGAAAATCGTTTCAGTGACCGTTCTCAGTCCGCTGCTCATGCTTATGAGCTTTGCCCTCGGGCTTCTTGGAGGATGGATAGTCGTCGACATAACCCAAATCATCCCGACGGCATCCTATATTACCGGTATCAAATCATTCTACAATGGTTTCTATGTGTTTTATGGAGGATTCAAGATGTCTCTGTTCTGCTTCATGATTGCTTCTATTGCGGCCTTCAACGGCTATTACGCAAAGGGCGGTTCGCAGGGTGTCGGACATTCCAGCACCAAGTCCATCGTGATTACGAGCATATTGATTCTGCTGTCGGACCTGATTGTGACACAGTTGATGTTGTATTGATTAGCGGGAAGTATAATTATGATCAAAGTTGAACATCTCAACAAAAGCTTTGACGGGATTCAGATTCTCAACGATATATGTGTGGAATATGAACCGGGCCAATGCAATATGATTATCGGAGCAAGCGGTTCCGGCAAAACTGTGCTGCTGAAGAATCTCATAGGCCTTTTCGAGCCTGACAGCGGCGACATCAGTTATGGCTCCACGAAGCTCTCCCAGATGAATTATTACCAGAAGAAGGCTCTGAGGCAGAAAATCGGTGTCCTTTTTCAGGGTAGTGCCTTGTTTGATTTTGCCACCGTGCTGGAAAACGTGATGTTCCCGATGGATTTCTTCACCGATATGTCGCAGGCGCAGAAAAAGGAGAGGGCGCAGTATCTGCTGGAAAAAGTAAATGTCGTCGATTCTGATGACAAATATCCGAATGAGCTCAGCGGAGGCATGCAGAAAAGGGTAGGAATCGCAAGAGCCATTGCCCTCAATCCGGAATATCTGTTCTGTGATGAGCCTAATTCAGGTCTTGACCCCTATACCTCGATTCTGATTGACCAGCTCATAGGCGATCTTACGAAGGAATTCAACATGACCACGGTTATAAATACCCACGATATGAACTCAATATTTGAGATGGGGGATAAAATCGGATTCATTTACAAAGGAACAATGCTTTGGCAGGGGAGCAAGGATTCCATTATGCATACAGATTGCCAGGAACTCAGAGACTTCATCTGCTCCAATGCCCTGGCAAGAAATATTCTGGAGAGGGAATAATACTAGATATGTATCCTGAGCCCGGCCTCGACTCCGAACATCAGAGGCTGGTAGGTGCGCAGGCTCTTCGGTTGTGAGTTGTTGAAATAGTACCTTACGCTCGGATCGAGGTAGATTCCTATGTATTTCCCGACCAGGAATTCGAGACCGAGGCCGGCATCAACGGAAAACTGAATCCCTTTGGCCGGTTCGCGATGGACGGTGCTGCTCCTGAGCATCAGGTAATTGTTGTCCACACATTTCTCGGCGGCACCTCCGGCATAGACATAGAAATTCAGCAGATTCGAGGTTATGATATTGAAAGAGGCCTGAAGCGGAATACCTATATAGTGCTGGGTGTTCCTGATATCACATGACTCAGACCAGTCGGAAAGACCGTCTTCACTGACATAATTGTACGTTCCGTAGAATTTCCTGGTAAGGAGGGTATATCTCAAACCTGCTGAAAGTGACCATCTTGGAGTGAAATCTATCTTTACGCCGGCTCCGATGGAAACCGGGAAGCCGAAGACTCCGTTCCCTGTTCCCTCAGACACTCCTGTCTCCTTCTGTACTTTTGCGATGGATGGGCGTTTCATCACGCCCGGAGTTTGCCGTGGCCTGTTGTCGGCCATTGCCGTAAGACCGGAGATGGAAAGCGAAGTCCTGATTTTTTGCTTCCTTGCAGGTGTCTCTTCCCAGATGACCGGTGTCCATGACCCTGTTTCCTGCTTCGCTGATTCAGATACCTGTTCTTCAATGCCCTCCCGGGATGGATCAGCACTGGCAATGTCTTCCTGGGATGGGATAGTCCCGTCAATGTTATCCTTAAATGAATCTGAATTGTCCTCCTGCAATGCGATTGTCATGTCCTCTGTGGAAGATTTCGTCTCATACTCCATAAAAGAGGTTGTGTCGTCCGCCTGGGAAGAGGTTGCTCCGTAAACCTGTGCATCCGCTGTGCAATCCTCCTGAGCCAGAGCTGTGCAATCCTCCTGAACAGGGGTCTCCACAAGAGAAATCAATTCTGGACTGGAACTTTCATTAATGATGTCCTGCTGCTCTCCGGCTCTGAAGCCAAGCACAGCTCCGGCAACAAGTCCGGCGGCCACCGCAGTCCCTGCACAGATTCGACGGAATATGATGACGGTATGCTTTCTGCGCGCAATCCGGTCGAGAGAGGAACTTATTCCCTCCCATACCTGCTCCGGAACTTCCTCCTGAGCATTTTCCAAGGTGGAACGGAACAGATTGTCTATGTTGTTGTTTTCAATCATTTTTCAAGCTTTTTGATTTTCTCCTGCAGAAGTGCCCGGGCTCTGCTGTACTGGGTTCTTGATGTCGTTTCAGAAATACCCAGAATCTGTGCAACCTCCTTGTGTACATATCCCTCGATTGCAACCATGTTGAAAACGGTCCTGAATCCCGGCGGCAACTCCATCACGAGTTTCATCAATTCTTTATAGCCAATGTTCTGGGTCTGTGAAACAGTCTCTGCCTTCATTCCCCTGGCAAGTTCAAGGTTGTCGCTCATTTTCAATGCGTCTTTTTTTCTCAGACTCATCAGTGACGTCGTTACGAATATCCTTCTTGCCCATCCCTCGAACGAACCCTCGCCTTTGTAGTCGTCAATCTTGGAAAACAGCGTGACGAAACCGTCCTGCAGAATATCTTGGGCGGAATCCCGCTCGCCGATGTACCTCATACATAACGGAAACATCCGGGGTGCCAGCCGGTCATAAAGGACCTTCTGGGCTGCCCGGTCTCCATTCTTGCATAAGTTAATCAGTTGCTGGTCAAATAGTTCCGCCACGTATTATTCGTCGGGCCCAGTTTATCCGTGCCAAACTGACAACGGGGAAAAGATGCAAATTCGGCCCTTTTTGTTGCATCATTCATACATTTTTCCCAAATTTATGCAAATGTTCCGAATTTTGCGTATTATTTTTGCACGATTGTTCGGGTTTTTAAAAATGACACTTTGTCAAAAGGCAATTATATGAACAGATTCCTATATTATATAATAGTTGTTCTCATTCTTCTGGTTCTCTTCCCAATGGGAACCCATGCTCAGGATATTGACAAATTATCCGAGAATAAGGTTGTGACGGCCGTAACTGCTTTCAATTCAGGAGATATTGATTCTGCAATCAGGCTTTTGGAAGCCTCGATTGAAATGAGTCCTGAAAATGATGCGGCGTACTACTATTTGTCGCTTTGCCATGCATCAAAGAAAGACATGGCTAAGGCGGAAACCTTTATGAAGAAGGCATGTGAACTTGATCCGGGAAATTTCTGGTACCGTTACCGTTTGGCTTCCATCTACGGTGTGACTTCCCGTGAAGAACTTACGACAGAAATTTATGAGAAACTTGTAGAGGATTTCCCCCGCAGGAGCGACCTGTATTTTGACATGGTCGAGCTGTATTCCTCTCAGGGAGAATATGATAAGGCTCTGAAAACCCTTGATGAGGTGGAAACGGTATTTGGCAAGACGGAATCCACGGCAGTCTTCCGTTTCAACCTGCTCAGACAGATGGACAAGAACGAGGAAGCATTTGCTTCCCTGGAGGAATACAACAGGGAATATTCGTCTCCTTATGTGCTTTCCACCCTTGCCGACTGGCAGATGTCAATGTATAATGACTCCACTGCGCTGGCATATTACAATGAGGCCCTTGACCTTGCTCCGGATTATGCTCCAGCCCTTCTCGGCAAGGCGGAAACCCTCAGGATGACAAGACATTATGACCAGTATTTCTCAACTCTTGACCGCTTCATGCAGGTTGAGGACTATGCTCCACAGGGCAAGGCGGAATATATGATGGCAGTAGTACAGAGAACGGACCCGAAATTCGTCAAATCATTTACCCCTCAGATTGATTCCGTGTTTGCAACAATGAGGCGTGTTCATCCTCAGGACAGTACAATCATCCGCACATCTGCGGTCTATTTTTATACCACAGGACGTAATGCTCAGGCTGACAGTTACTTCCGTATGAATGCCGAATTGTACAAGGACAGTTTCACAGCCAATGCGGACTATGTGGAATTCCTGATGTATGCACAGGACTGGGAGAGTCTTGCGTCAGAGGGCAGGAAGGCATTTGCCAAATTCCCTGATACAGCCTTCCTTGAAATGGCAAGTGTCGGTGACTTCAATCTCGGAAGATATGACAAGGTCCTTGAAATCTGTGACAAGGTTCTGGAAGTCGCCCCGAAGGACAGTTCTGCAACTCTGAGGGCGTGGTCGACGGCCGGAGACATATACCACAAGCTCGGTGAACCGAAAAAGGCATACAAGGCATACGAGAAGGCCTTGAAAATCAATCCGGACTATGTCTATGTGCTGAACAATTATGCTTACTATCTCAGCATGGAAGGCAAGAAACTCAAGAAAGCCTATGCCATGAGCAAAAAAACGATTGAGGCAGAGCCGGATAATGCAACATATCTCGATACCTTCGGCTGGATTCTGTATCTTCAGGGCAAGGCCCTGGAGGCAAAACCGTTCTTCAAGCATGCAATGTTGTATGGCGGCAAGGAAAGCGTCGTGGTGATGGACCATTATGCCGAGGTTCTCTATGCTCTCAAGGAATATGACCTTGCATTTGTCTATTGGAATCTCGCATTGAAGAAAAATGACGGGGATATTCCTGACCTTGAACGGAAAGTGGAAGAAAGAAAACAGGCCGCCAAATAATGTTTACGATGAAAAAGCTATTTTCAGTAATAATTTGTGTAATTGCTTGTCTGACAGTCTCAAGGCCTGCTTTGTCGCAGAGTGTCAATGCCCAGAAGGACAAGAAGGCGAGGCTTGAAAGGGAGATTGCCATCATTGACAAGCAGCTGGCCGAGGCTTCTTCCCAGAGCCTGTCCAAACTTACCGAGCTTGAACTTATACGCAAGAAGATAGATAACCGCAAGGAACTTCTTGGCGAGGCGGATGCGCTCGTCCGTCATTATGACGACCGTATATATCGGGCCCAGCGTCAGATCAACAGGCTTCAGGCTCGGGTAGACACCTTGTCGAATCATTATACAAGACTTGTCAGAAGTGCTTACAAGAATCGGGATACCCGTCTTTGGTATATGTACATTCTCTCGAGCGAAAATCTTTCTCAGGCATTCCGGCGTTTCGGCTATTTCCGCAATCTCTCTTCTCAGATGAATGAAGATGCAAGGAAAATCAAGCAGGCTCAGGAGGAACTCCAGAAAGAGAAATCGGCAATGAGGGAGTTGAAGGCAGAGGCGGAGAGCGTCCGTCAGGAGCGTGCAGCGGAACTTCAGAAACTTAAGGATGAAGAAAAAAGTGTGGATGCAGTCGTCCGCCAGCTGAACAAGGACAAAAAGAAATACCAGGCCCAGCTCGCTTCAAAGAAGAAGCAGGTCGAGGCCTTGAACAAGGAACTTGCCAGGGCTGTTGCTTCTGCCATGAAGGGCTCGTCCGGAAAGACATCGAAAACAGATCCGGAAGCAGTCAGGCTCTCCTCAGAGTTTGCAAAGAACAAGGGTAAGCTTCCATGGCCGGCAGCAGGCCCTGTCGTTGACCATTTCGGGGAACGTTATCATCCTGTATATAAGAATCTTAAGCTCCCGCCGAAGAACGGAATCGAAATTGCCCTTGACCCAGATACGGAAGTCAGGGCCGTGTTCGAAGGTGTGGTGAAACAGATAATGGTCCAGCCTGGCTACAATATGTGCGTCATTGTCCAGCATGGTAATTATTTCTCATTCTATTGCCGCCTGAAGAGCACCTCGGTCAAAGCTGGCGACAAAGTCAGCACCGGTCAGAGAATCGGCATAGTAGATACTATGAATTCCCAGACCAGACTCCACCTTGAAATATGGCAGGGTAGCAAGCCGCAGAATCCGATGCAGTGGCTCAGATAAACTATTCACATTTATGATAAAGACAGTATTCCTTACCGGTGCAACCGGAAATATGGGATGGGCGGGCTTCAAGGAACTTTATGCCCGCCGGGATGAATTCAATATCCGCATCCTCGCAAGAAAATCAAAAAAGAACATAAAGAAACTCTCTCCATATATGGATGACCCTTCGGTCACCATAATCTGGGGAGACCTTACCGTGTATGAAGATGTCTTTAAGGGAGTTGAGGGTTCTGACTATGTCCTGCATGTCGGAGGTATGGTTTCTCCAGCTGCGGACTATTATCCGCAAAAGACTCTGAAAGTCAATGTGCTTTCTGCAGAGAATGTCGCAAAGGCCGTTTTGGCCCAGCCAAATGCCGATGAAATCAAGGTTGTATATATCGGATCCGTTGCCCAATATGGGGACAGACGGCTTCCCTTCCATTGGGGACGTACCGGAGACCCTGTCCTTGCCAGCCGCTATGACATGTATTCGGTGTCGAAGTGCAAGGCGGAAAAGGCCATTGTGGATTCCGGAATCCGTCATTGGGTGTCGATTCGCCAGACCGGTATCCTCTATCCGGGAATATTGCGTGTGGTAAATCCGACAGCCTTCCATGTTCCGGTGAGCGGAGTGCTCGAGTGGGCAACGATTGAAGATTCCGGCCGTTTGCTTGCGAATATCTGCGGGGACGATGTTCCTGATGAATTCTGGAACAGGTTCTACAACCTCAGCAGCGGCGAACAGTACAGGATGACCAATTATGAGTTTGAGAAGCGCATGCTCTCGGCCCTCGGCCTGCCAGGTCCTGAGAAAATCTTTGAGCCTCAATGGTTTGCAACCAGAAACTTCCATGGAATGTGGTACACCGATGCAGACTTGCTCGAGTCATATCTTCATTTTAGAGCCAATATTCCTGTGGACGAATATTTCAGGAACATGAAGAAGTCCCTGCCATGGTTCTACTCCCTGGCTTTTCTGGCCCCGGCATTTGCCGTCAAGATGTTCATGAAGCCTTATGCCTTTGAAAAAGGCCTCGGAACCCAGACCTGGCTCAGGGATGATCCCGACAAACTTGAGGCTTATTACGGTTCCAAGCAGGAATATGAAAGCATACGCAGCTGGGATGATGTCCGTCCGCCATATCTTGAGAAAAATCTTCAGAAGGCAGGCGAACAGGTCAGACTGCTTGAGCATGGATGGGATGAAAGCAAGTCACTGGATTCGCTTTCAGATGAAGAACTTGAGGCAGCGGCGGCTTTTCGCGGAGGGCATTTCATCCGCCGCATCGAAGGAAGTATGTGTGAGTGGGAGTGCGAGAAAGGACACCTTTTCATGGCTTCGCTGGAATATGTCCTTCTTGGCGGAGGATGGTGCCTTGACTGCAATATCGACAAATGGGTTGTCGAGACGGGACCTTCCAACAGGTTTGTCAGCCAGCTCAAGCACTAATCTTTTTGTCTGCGGGCTTCAATTTTGACTGACAGCGGCCAGAGCTATTTGGGCTGTATCAGTGTCACGGTCCCGGGAATATAGTCATCAGGCTTTCCCTTCAGGTAGATGATTCTCTGATTGGAACTGCCTCTGAAAAGCAGCTCGGGATCCCTCAGAGCCTGAATGAAAGGCCCGTCAACAATCACGTCCAGATATGGAAGAATCATGGACATTCTCTTGTCCGCAAGAATCTCTTCATAAGTGAAACCGGTATAGCACCAGATGGTCTTGCCGGTTTCTTCCTTTATTCTGCGGGCAAGTTCGGTGAAACCCTCGACCTGGTACATCGGATCCCCTCCCGAGAAGGTCACATTGCTGAACTCGTCGTCCTTGATGACTCCGAGAATCTCCTCGACCGTCATTTCCCGACCCCCGGCAAAGTCCCAGGACTGGGGATTGTGACAACCGGGACAATGGTGTGCACATCCCGCACAATAGACAGATGTGCGAAGCCCCGGCCCGTCGGCCATTGTTTCTTCAAGAATGTCCAGGATCCTGAGGGTCCCGGACATTCCAAAATCATTGTTCTGCATTTCCTGATTATTTGTGCACCACGCGGTCTTTGAGTTCGGCAAGCTTCGCGCTGTTCCAGCGGTCAGTGGTTCCCACAAGGTAGCCGGTGATTCTCTGGAGCTTGTCAATCTTCTGGCTTCCGCAGTGAGGGCAGACTTCCATTTCTGTGTCCGCATTCTCGAACCCGCAGTCAAGGCAGCGGTTGCGGTTGTGGTTGACAGAGCCGTATCCGATGTTGTATTTGTCCATCAGGTCCACGATGGCCATGATTGCTTCGGCATTGTGGGTTGCATCACCGTCAATCTCAACGTAGAAGATGTGTCCGCCGCGGGTGAGGTCGTGGTAAGGTCCTTCGATTTCAGCCTTGTGCTTAGGGGTACATTTGTAATAGACCGGTACATGGTTGGAATTGGTGTAGTAATCCTTGTCGGTAATGCCCGGGATGACACCGAATTTCTTCTTGTCTAATCTGGTGAATCGTCCTGACAATCCTTCCGCAGGAGTTGCAAGCACGCTGAAATTGTGCTGGAACCTCTCTGAAAACTCGTTGGCCTTGTCTCTCATGTAGGTGACGATTCTCAGACCAAGCTCCTGAGCCTCCTCAGACTCTCCATGGTGTTTGCCTACAAGGGCAATGAGAGCTTCTGCAAGGCCGATGAAACCGATTCCGAGGGTACCCTGGTTGATAACGGCCTCGATGCTGTCGTTTTCCTTAAGATTCTCACATCCGAGCCAGAGTGCACCCATCAGGAGCGGGAACTGTTTCTTGAGGGCTGTTTTCTGGAAATTGAACCTCTCACAAAGCTGTTTTGCCGAAATGTTCATTGCCCAGTCGAGTTTTTCGAAGAATTTGCCGATTCTCTCCTGCTTGTCCTCAATGCCCATGCACTCGATGGCGAGTCTTACGATATTGATGGTAGTGAAGGAAAGGTTACCCCTTGCAATTGATGTCTTTGGACCGAACCTGTTCTCGAACACCCTGGTGCGGCAACCCATAGTCGCACACTCCCACTGGTAACGCTGAGGGTCGTCGGCTTTCCAGAGCTCGTGGTGGTTGAAAGGAGCGTCGAGGTTGATGAAATTAGGGAAGAATCTTCTCGCTGACACCTTGCAGGCAAAGCGGTAGAGGTCGTAGTTCTTGTCTTCTGGAAGGTAGCTTACTCCTCTCTTCTTCTTCCATATCTGGATAGGGAAGATTGCAGTCGATCCGTTTCCTACTCCCTCATAAGTCGTGTTGAGGATTTCGCGGATTACGCAGCGGCCTTCGGCAGAGGTGTCTGTTCCATAGTTTATCGAACTGAATACCACCTGGTTACCACCTCTTGAATGGATTGAGTTCATGTTGTGGACAAAAGCCTCCATTGACTGGTGCACCCTGCTTACGGTCATGTTGATGGCATGCTGCACGATGCGTTCGTCGCCCTGTATGCCGACAAGGTCACGCTTGATATAGTCGTCTATTTCGATGTCGTTGAGCCTGCTGTAGTCCTCGCCATAGAGCTCGCTGAGCTTTTCAAGTTCCTCGTGGAATGTCTTCCTTACGAAAGGAGCCATATAGAAATCGAATGCAGGGATGGCCTGACCGCCGTGCATTTCGTTCTGCACGGTTTCCATCGAGATACAACCGAGGATGCTGGCGGTCTCGATTCTTTTTGCAGGGCGTGATTCTCCATGTCCGGCAAAGAAACCATTCTTGAGAATTTTGTCAAGAGGGTGCTGAACGCAGGTAAGGCTCTTTGTCGGATAGTAGTCCTTGTCATGGATGTGGATATATCCGTTCTTGACAGCTTCCTTGACATCTTCGGAAAGAAGGCACTCGTCAACGAAAGACTTTGTTGACTCTGAAGCGAACTTCATCATCATGCCGGCAGGGGTGTCGGCATTCATGTTGGCATTCTCACGGGTGATGTCAGTGGCCTGAGCCTCGATAATCTCCTTGAAAATCTCGCGTGACTTTGCCTTGCGGGCAAGGTTTCTCTGGTTGCGGTATGCAATGTATTTCTTCGCGACTTCCTTTCTCGGGCTCTTCATCAACTCCATTTCCACCTGGTCCTGGATGTCCTCCACGCTCATGTCCTCAGTCTCGATCTTGGAGATGGCTGAGGCGATTTCTGCGGCGAGAACAATGTCCTCTCCGTCTTCAGTTACATTCATTGCCTTGAGGATGGCGTCAACAATTTTTCTCTTGTCGAACAATACAATTCTACCGTCGCGTTTAATTACATTCTTTACCATAGCAGGAGGTGGTTATATATCCATCCGGGGTGTTTGCCTCGGATATGGAAACTGGTTATTTGATTCGGAAATTTGACACGCCAGATATGTGGCTATCTGACCGGGAACAAAGATATATCTTTTATTTATAGAAAATGCGGTGATAGGAGAAAAAGTTATTAACAATTAATGAAATAACCTGTTAACTTGATGGTTAACAGGTTATTATATATGGATATAAAATAGAATTTATTAAAATTGAATAACAAATATGTTATTTTCCAGTGGCTCTGGCATTTGCATCGTCAGCTTACAAGCCATACGAGGACGTGGCGGTCGAAAGTGATGTATTCAAGCTCGAATTCTTCCTCGTGTCCGTCTTTGTGGATGAAGGTTGCCTCAAGTTCTCCCTCACCTTTCGGGTGAAATTTCTCAACCTCGATCTGCTCGGCAAAATCCACTCTGTTCTGGGACATTCTCTTGAAGATGGCCTCCTTTGCACACCAGTAGATTGCCAGCTGCTCGTTCCTCTTGTCCTGATCGAGGTCATCAATCTCATCTTCGGAAAGAGCCTTCTTCTCCACTGCGGAGAAATCCCTGTCAAGAGATTCGATATCAATTCCCAGATCGTCCTCGTCGTGGGTGATGATTGCTACGTATTTCTCCGTGTGGGTTATGCTGATATTTGTAACGCAGTTTTCAAGGTATGGCTTGCCGTTGTCGTGGTGGTGGAGGTACATTTTTTCTTCGAACACCTCGTTCAGCAGTGCCCTGACGGCAAGTTTCTGCTTTCTCTGACTTTCGCTTCTTATCAGAGAGATTTCTTCCATTTCATCATTCGGAACCGAACTCAGTTCTGTCAGTTCCTTTTCTGTTTCCGTAATTTGCCAGACGGCGATTTCTGCTTTGTTGTCCAGTTTATTTCTAAGATATAGTGCCATAAGTTTAAATAAAGTAATCAATCTGTCCTATGAAACCAATCCGCATGGTGCGCCAATATACGACAAACCGGTGCGTGCAGACCATGCACACACACAGAAAGACGCCTCTTCCTCACCGGAAGGGGTGCCCATTACCATAAAAACTGTCTGGGACAAAGGATCATCCGACTTGGGATCCGTAGATAATTTCTGTTCTGTCAATATTGGACTGGGAGGTTCCACGTTTCAATCTGTATTTGAATCGGCGGCAAATATAGTAAAGAGTTTTCAAATCGTAAAATTTTATTTCAATCTGTAGGCAAAAGTAGTTTTATCTTACCGGAAATATGTTATATTTGCACTGCGAAAAATGAACGATTTTTTAGATACTGATATTATGAAATTTTTAACTGACGAGAAACTCGTAATTGTAGGCGCCGGCGGAATGATCGGCTCCAACATGGTTCAGTCCGTGCTTATGCTCGGCCTCACTCCTAACATCTGCCTCTATGACATCTATGAGCCAGGCGTACACGGCGTGTATGACGAAATGTGTCACTGCGCATTCCCTGGTGCCCACCTTTCCTACACTGTAGATCCTGAGGTTGCATTCACAGGAGCAAAGTACATCATCTCTTCAGGTGGTGCACCTCGTAAAGAGGGTATGACCCGTGAGGACCTCCTGAAAGGAAACTGCCAGATTGCAGCTGATTTCGGAGAGAATATCAGAAAGTATTGCCCGGACGTGAAACATGTAGTGGTTATCTTCAACCCGGCTGACGTTACAGCTCTTACAGCTCTCATCCACTCAGGCCTCAAGCCAAACCAGCTTACTTCACTTGCGGCTCTCGACTCAACCCGTCTTCAGCAGCAGCTCGCTCAAGAGTTCGGCGTTCAGCAGGACAAGGTGACAGACGCATTCACTTATGGCGGTCACGGTGAGCAGATGGCAGTATTTGCATCAAAGGCAAAGATTGACGGCAAGCCGCTTTCAGAGCTTCCTCTTTCGGCAGAGCGTTGGGCAGAAATCAAGCACATGACTACCCAGGGTGGTTCAAACATCATCAAGCTCCGTGGACGTTCATCATTCCAGAGCCCTGCTTATCAGGCTGTCAAGATGATCGAAGGCGCAATGGGCGGTGAGAAATTCAACTGGCCTGCAGGATGCTATGTGAACTGCGACAAATGCGGTTACAAGAACGTAATGATGGCAATGCCTACCGTAATCGATGCAGACGGAGTTCATTTCACTGCTCCTGAAGGAACAGCTGAGGAAATGGCTGCTCTCCAGAAATCTTACGAGCACCTTCAGAAGATGCGCGATGAGATTATCGGTCTCGGCATCATCCCACCAGTTGAGGAGTGGAGTGCTCTCAATCCGAATCTCTAGTCGACGGAAATACGGAAATTTGCAGCATTTTTGCCAAATTTGAACAAAGAAAATCGCCCCTGGAAGCTCTTCCAGAGGCGATTTTTTAATTTATCCATTGACAATTTCAGTCAATGGATAATTCTTTGGAACTTTGCAGCGGATATAAAATATAAAGCTATGGAGAGAAAGAAAAATTATCTGTTCGCAGCATTGCTCCTTATTTTTGCTACTGTTTCATGTGAACTTGTCGATGATGACTTGAACAAACACTGGAATCCTGATTCCGGTAATGACAGTACGGCTGTTGATCTGGATGCCGTTGCGGAAATCATTGCCGCTCTTCCCCTGGATGACATACATCTGAAGGAGGTTCATGCGGCCGTGAGCAGTTCGTCTCTAAACGGTTACGATGAAGAGTATACCATGCGCAATCTCTTTTCAAATCCGGGTTCCGGAGTCGGCGACCCCGAAGTGGAGTCCAAGGCTGCGCAGTTCATGCAAAATCCGCTCAGAAAGCTGATAGAAGAGCATGTACACAGTTCTGCAGGCATACCGACCAAGGCCGGCACTTCCTCAGAGGTTGATCCGGACAAGTTTCTCAAGGCTCTGACTGACTCGGATATCCAGATTTACTGGCCTTTTTCAGAAAACTGGGACGGGAGCACTTTCCCAATTGTAACATTTGACCCGGAAGACGGAGCCGATGCGAATGTCGGCTATCGTCTGATTGTCGGCCGGGACGGGAGCCGGAGCATCGAAAGCGTGATTGTCGATGAAGAGATGGCTGCCGAAGAGCCGGTGTGGGTGGTGAACAGAAACTCGGATGCAGGTTATACTTCACTTGAAATGCTGCGCAGGAATGACCCTGACTGGGGAGAAGGAGGCGGTTCAATCATAGTCATGCCTTCCGGAAAACTGAACCTCTGCCCGGGAACCAAAGCATCCTCAAAACCCCTTAGGTCGCTTGTCCTGAAGGACTTTACAATGAAGAGGAATTTTGACCCATGGTTTGCCGGGGCATCTGAATTCTTCGTCAAGACCGGCTATGTGGAGGACTTCACCGCAACGACTGAAGCCGAACTGAGGCTGTACAATCCTACCGTGACTGATTTTCTTGTCGTCGTGAAGCGCAATCAGGTCGGGATTCCCCAGCCGTTCAATGCCATGCTGATAACAGACTGGAGCGACCAGATGACGCATTGTGCATTCATGATAACGGAAGATGACGGGGGCACCAGGACGGAATGGAAGTGTACGGCTCTGGTAAGGGTTGCATCGAAGAGTTATGGCGTGGAAATAAACCTGCCTTTCAATTCCAGGGATGACTATGTCTGGAGAGGACAGCTTTCAAACAAGTGGATAAAGCAGAATAGCGGAATAACCTCGCATTTCGGGGATGTGGACCTTACTTTTGAGGTCCTTGAGCAGTAGCTTTGACTGTCATTTCGCATCTTGCGCAGTCAAATCCGAGAGCAAGGTATCGGCCATTGTTGTGAAGGAACAATTCCTTTCCGGCAATTTTCCCGGCTGCCTGTGGATGGTATTTAGGGCAGAGTCCAAGTTCATATCGGATACAGTACTTCGTTCTCATCAGCTCGGCATCAGCTATTGGCTCAAGTTCATAGGCTTTTCCCGTCATGCCTGCTCCATATTGTGAGTATATTTCCTCGGAAAGGGAATTGGATATGTTCTGTTTGTAGCTTGTCCGGCCGGATGGGAATGCTAGTCCTGCTTCAGGAATCTCTCTGTTTAACAGGGGTTTAGCAATGCATGTCCTTGTGTTGAGCGCATCGGCGAGACTCCTGCGGATTTCATTGAGGCATGCTGCACTGACAAGCGGGAGGGGAACATCTCCGGCAATGGCTCCCAGGTGGAAGCGGTAGTGCTGCGCACTCTTTTCAAACTGGGTAAGGAGCAGGCTGCGGATGCGCTGCTGATTGTCTGCCATTGTATTTCCGGCTTCAGAAGTGATTTCTGCACGGCGTCCGTCTTCACTTATGGCGGAGGCTGTGAGCCGGTACATGCCCTTGTCATCGCAAGAAACGGAGATGTCAACCTTGACGCCAACTTCTCTTTTTATTGCAGAGCGCTGGATTTCTTTTTCAAAGGCAGAGTCCAGGTTCCTGAAAATACGCGCTCCGATGAAAAGTCCGTCTATGGCCTTGCTCCTGATTTTGAAGCCGTTGCATACATCCCCTCTGAATCCCACAACATTCCCGTCCCTGGCAACGAATGAGAATCCATCCCCGTTAGAAAGCTTCAGGTCTGGGGATAACGGGGCAATCTGTATCAATGTCCTGTCCTTGGAAATGCCGCTTACAGTACCGATTTCCTCGCCCATGGATTTGGCTGCATCCATGCTGGCCCATTTCCCCCGGCGGGAGTCTATGAAAAGCTCGGTGAATCCGCGGTTGAATGTTTTGGACAGGTCCGGGATGAATCCTCCGGAGGTCCTGCCGAATGAGGCTCTCTCCCATTTCCCGGGAACGGACTCAATTATCCTGTCAAGCTGGGCAGAATAGTCCAGAACGGTGTTCCGGACATAAGATTCATTTTTAAGACGCCCTTCGATCTTGAAGGAAGAAATACCTGCTTCGGCAAGCTCGGCCATCCTGTCCTTCAATCTGTAATCTTTCAGTGAGAGCAGGGCTTTGTCCCTGACGATGGTCTTGCCGTCCCGATCAACCAGGTCGTATTTCGAACGGCAGGCCTGAATGCATGCTCCGCGGTTGGCACTCCTGCCTGCAATCATCTCGGACAGGTAACACTGGCCGCTGTAGCAGACACATAACGCCCCATGGACGAAAAACTCCAGCTCGCATGATGTTGCCTTGCGGATTACCCGGATCTGCTCAAGCGAAAGTTCCCTTTCAAGAATCAGTCTTGAGAAGCCGAGACTTTCCAGCCAGGCGGCCTGTTCCGGAGTGCGTATCGCACATTGGGTTGAAGCATGAAGCGGAAGGCGGAAATCCTTTCCCATCTTTTGTGCGAGACGCAGAATGGCCAGGTCCTGGACTATGATGGCATCAACTCCTGCCTCCTGCACCTGCATCATGGCGCTGGCTGCCTCGTCAAGCTCTTCCTCGTACAGTATTGTATTGAGAGTGACAAAAATGCGGCTACCGAATCTGTGGGCATGGCTGCACAGGATGGCAAGGTCCTCCATGCTGTTTCCGGCAGAAGCCCTTGCTCCGAACTTCGGCCCTGCCATATACACGGCATCGGCACCGCAGTCGATTGCCGCGATGCCGATATCCTTATTCCTTGCAGGAGCAAGAAGTTCGAGTGAATTCATCCTAAAGAGTCTTCAGCTGCTCAGTTGCAGTTGCCCCGAACTGAGGGTCGTTCACAATCTTCTCGTAGTACTCCTTTGCTTTAGCTTTGTTGCCAGCCTGCTGGTAAAGAACTGCAACGGTGCAGATTACACCTGCAGCATCCTTTGCCTTAGGAGAAATCTCAAGATATTTCTCATAGAGGGCGATGCACTCTTCGTTCTTTCCGAGCTTCTGTGCTGCACTTGCTGAAAGTTTGTATGCATTGGCATTCTCAAGAGCCTCGTTTGACTTGGCTGCCATGTCAATGACTTCCTGATATTTCTTTGCTTTGAGAGCGCTCTGGGCTTTCATGAGGTAGATCTGTGAGATAACCTTTACTGCATTGTCTTCCTGACCGTTTGCCTTTGCAACTTCGAGTGCCTGAAGAGCATCGTCAAGCTTTCCGCCTTTCATATATGCCTGGCCAAGCTGGATTGCAGTGTTGCCGTTTTCCGGGTCGAGTTCAAGAACCTTCTTGAAATTCTCGGCAGCCTTAGCAAAATCTTTTGCTTTCATGGCCTCTTTAGCGTCAGTGTTGTATTTGAGTTTCCATGTCTGGCCAAGAAGTTCCTCTGCCTCAGAAGCGATTTCAGCTTCACCATAGTTGTCAGCGTTCTCCTTTGCTTTTCCGAATGCTGCGATTGCACCGTCAAAATCTTTTGAGTTGTAAAGGTCTTTTGCAATAGAAAGAGAAACTGAGCAGATTGCTTTTTTGCAATTGTTTATGAGGTCAGTTGCATCATCTCCGAGCGATTCTGCCATTGTGAGGGCATTCTGAAAATGCTCAAGAGCAGCGGCGTTGTTTCCCATCTGGAGTTCCATCGCTCCATTATTGTAAGTCTCTGTTGCCTGTGCCAGATCCTGTGCTGACAAGGAGATAGCCGACATTACGACGGCAGCTACAATCAGTAAAACCTTTTTCATGTTGTCTGTTTTTAATGTTTATAATATGTAATTATTTATCTTATTCTTGCCCAAAAGGGCATATAAGTGCAAAAGTAGGGATTTTTTGTTTTAATTTTGCAAACAAAAATAAGAAACGTATTAAAAATGAATAACAGGATACTATTATTGTTAATTTCATGGCTGTTTTCAGCTTTTCCTCTTGCCGCTCAGACCTTGCCGAAACTTCCGTCTGATCCGGCAATTCATCAGGGAATCCTGCCGAACGGTACCAAGTGGTTCATTGCAGTCAACCCGTCAACAAGGCAGACGGCTGATTTCGCTTTGGTCCAGAAGGTCGGTTCCGGAAACGGGGATGCTGAAATCAATCCCGTTGAGATTGCTGGCCGAAATATGGCGTCCCTTCCCCATTTCAGGAAACAGTCTCCTGCACAGTTCCTTTCTTCAAAAGGAATAACGCCAGGGAAGGATGGCTATGTGAAGGTTTCGGAAGATGCTACGATATACAGGCTTTCCAATGTGCTGATGTATGATGAGAAGTCAGTTACGGATTCCACCCTCCTTTTCTTATTTGATGTAATCAATTCGTCGGCATCCGTTGATGACGGGGAACGGGGAAGGTATGCCCCTTCAAATCAGGCAATTATTGTCAGTGGGGATGTCAAGCCGGAAAGTGTGGTAAGCATAATGTATGCAATGTCCCTGATGGTCAATGCAAAGTCTTCTCTTGAGCAGAAGGAGCTCTATCGGTGGGTTCATCCTGCAGAAGGACCTGTTGTCGTGTCCGATACAACCGGGTGCGGCTTATCAGAACTTTCATTCAAATGGCAGTTTCCGCGCACTCCCGAGGACTTGATGGAAACAATCCAGCCGGCATTGGTTGAGATGGTAATGAATGAGCTCGGGATATTGGCTGCAAGGACGGTTCAGGATAATTTCAAACTCTCCGGCATACCTTACTCCAATATGGAATGTGTCTATGTCCCAAGTTCCGCAACTTCCGGGAATGAGTCATTTACAATCAGCATAGACTGTCCTGAGGAAAAGCTTGCAGATGCTCTTGGTGTAATGTCCGGAGCCATGTCGGCGATAGCTTCTTCACAGATTCCCTTGAGGGAATTCATTTCTTGCAAAAGCAAGGCAGTTGCCATGATGGCCGGAAAGATAGCTTCTCCGGTCAGGGATAACTCGGAATATATTGACCGGTGTGCCGATGCTTTCCTGCATCACGGTTCCCTGGCATCAGCCAAGCAGAAATACGATTTCTACACATCGCGGGTGATTGAGGATGAAACCGAACTCGGCTTGTTCAATTCCATTGTGCATGCTTCTCTGTCAGATCTTTCCTGCCTGACAGTGTCTTGCTGCGGAGCTTCTTCCATGCCTGAGGCTCGGGTGAAAGACATATTCATGGAGGCATGGAAGAAGGCGGAATGTACGGTGCCTTCAAGGCCTTATTCAAATGTGGCTTATTCGGAGCTTCCGCCTGTCCCTCAGAAATTCAAGGTCATTTCTTCAAAGACGGACCGGACATCGGGCAGTTCCATCTGGGTGTTTTCCAATGGCTTTACGGTTGTGTACAAGAAAATGCCAACAGAGGGCAATCTGTTCTGTTCACTTTCACTTAACGGGGGTTATGGCAATGTCCCGGACCTGGTACAGGGTGAAGGCGCGTTTTTCAGTGACTATCTCAACCTGTGCCTGATCAACGGCTGCCCAGGGTCGGATTTCTTCCGTGCATTGGAAGATGAAGGAGTATATCTCCATCCGAAAGTTTCCCTGGCTAACATGAAAATTTCAGGAGTTTCTCCCTCAGAGAAACTCCCATTGCTGATGAATGCTCTGATATCAGTGTTCAACCACAGAACGGAGTCCGCAGAATTATATCCATATTACAAAGAATGCCAACAGCTAAGGTACGATTCTACAACAACGGAATATGCGAGGATGGCTGAAATAGACAGGATAATCTGTCCGGACAACAAATATTCCGAATTTGCTGATCCGGATGTCCTGTCGGAAGATTTCCTTCAAAAGGGAGAATCCCTGTTCCGGGCACAGGCGGAAAAAATGGATGACGGAGTCTTGGTTCTGGTAGGCGACATGGATGAGTCTGCTCTGAAAAAGGTTCTTCAGGGATATGTCCATTGCTTCAAGACCTCACAAAAGGCCTTCCCGAGGTCATATTACCGTTACCAGCCGGTATCAGGGACTTCTGTATATTCGGTGGAAGGAGAAACTGACATGGTTGACATTGTCATGACCGCTCCATATTCCCTGACTTCTGAGAATATGATGTCAATGATGGCTGCCGAGTCTGTTCTCAGGAACCGTCTCGCTCCCGTAATGGCTCGGGCCGGTTATGCCGCGGACGTGAAACTGAGGCTTACAAGCCACCCTCAGGAACGTCTGAATCTGATAATAAGCGCAAAGAAGGCTGGTCAAGAGGGCTTCGGACAGGACTTTACGCAAGCAGATCCGATAGAAACCCTTGCCCTTATGAGAGAGGTCCTTGCCTCTCTGGATAAAATTGATGTACAGGAAGCTGAACTCAAAGCTTGCAAGGAGTCAATCAAGGGAAAAATTGAATACAGCATTTCAGACCCTGCCTGGTGGGTTTCGGTCTTGTCGAAGCGCTATATGGAAGGCAAAGATATGTACACCAGTATCAAAGCCAAGGCTGATGCAGTTTCTGCAGAAAAGATAAGCGCCATCTTCAATGCCTTGTCCAAGGGAACCCGCGTCGAATATGTAACCAAAGCCAAAGGAATATAAAGATGAAACATGGAATGATATTCCAGATAGATGATTGTCTGGTGTCGGAAGAGATTCTGACTGAATACTTTGCCTGTGATTATGAAAAATGCAAGGGATGCTGCTGCGTCATTGGTGACAGCGGTGCGCCTCTTGAGGAGTGTGAGGTCGAGGCCATAGAGAAGAATTACGACATATTTTCCCCGCTCATGCCGGAGGAAGGCCGCAAGGCCGTCAGCCAGAAGGGCTTCTTTGAAGTGGATGTGGACGGAGACATAGTCACGCCTCTTGTAAGCGGGGGAGAGGAATGTGCATATACCCTTTTCGATGAGAATGGGAACTGCTTCTGCTCGATGGAACGCTGCTGGTTCCAAGGGAAGGGCGATTTCAGAAAGCCCATATCATGCTGGCTCTATCCTATAAGGGTGTCAACCCTGGGAAACGGTACAAGGGCGCTCAACCTGCATCGCTGGGAAATATGCAAGGACGCTTTTGAAAAGGGGAAACGTGAAGGCATACGCGTGTATCAGTTCCTTAAGGAACCGATTGAGAGATATTTCGGCGAAGATTTCTACCGGGCCCTGGATGAAGCTGCCGGAATGATTGATTCGGGAAAGCTGTAGCTTAGCTGATGAACTTGTTCTCGATTCCCATGCAGAGCCTGATGACGTCTTTCCTCAGACCTTCGAGCTCTACAACGCCGTCTTTGCCAGCGACAAGGGTAATTCTGTCTTCATACATCTTGCTGATGCGGCCCACTATTGTCCTGTAACGGAAGGTAAGAGTCGTATCTGTTTCACTTTCAAGAATATAGTTTCTTTCGCGGAAGAGCTCGACAACGTCCTGCCGGGCTTCTGCCCACGGCTTTGCCGTGATGGCTTCCCTTTTGATGAAGCCGAGTTTCGGATAGACAGAGGCAACGGCAGCGAACAGGATTGCCATCTTCCATATGGCGTTCCACCCTCCGCGGAACATGGTGTCGATATTCCCGTCAACGGCTCCTACAAGAACGAGAGCTCCGACCATCAAAGCGACTATGAAGGCAAAATAAAAGAAGTATTTTATGGCTCTGACCAGATATTTCATCACTATTGGTTTTAAATTTGAAAAATAATGCACCTGCCACAATTGTGGCGAGTGCAAATATATCGGATTTTTCCTAAATTTGCGACTTGTTTGGTAAAAATGAACAAAATAGAAAGACTATGGAAGAGAAAAATCTCAAGACTGTGATGTATGCAATGATTGCAGTTGCAGTGCTGCTTGCCGGCGCACTGGCCTATATTTGGTGGGAGAAATCATCCCTTGTCAACGAACTTAACATTGACAAGCAGGAGCTGACCAGGCAGATGATAGACCTTCAGAATGATTATGCATCGCTTTCATCTGATTATGAGAGCATCAACTCCCAGCTGGATTCTTCACGAGAGGAGGTGTCCCAGCTGATAGAAAGGATAAAAAAAACTGACGCTGCAAACAGAAGCAAGATGCGCCAGTATGAGAAGGAGCTCGGAACTTTGAGAAGCATAATGAGGAATTACATCGTCCAGATTGATTCGCTCAATACACTCAACAAGAAACTTACGGCAGATGCCGCAGCTGCAAGACGCGAGGCCGCGGAGAGCCGCCGTCAGTCGGAGGAGCTTTCGAAGACCGTCGAGAGCCTCAGCGGCCAGGTTGCCGCAGGTTCTGTAATCAAGGCCCGTGGCCTGAGGATGGAGGCATACAATGCTTCTGACAAGGTGACTGACCGCAGCAGCAGGGTTGTACGCCTGCTCGCAAACCTCAGCCTCGTGGAGAATGACCTTGCACCGAAGGGCCCAATCAGAATCTACATCAGAGTCAAGGGACCTGACGGAATCCTGCTGACAAACGGCACCCAGAGAACGTTCGAGGTGGATGGAGAGCCGCTTATCTGCTCGGCTTCCCGTGAGGTGGACTATCAGGGCAAGGAGCTTGACGTAGCCATATATCTCAATGACATAACAGGCTATGTGAAAGGTATCTACACAATTGAAGCCTACACTTCTCAGGGTCGTCTCGGAGAGGCTGAAATGATGCTCAGATAATTTCTCGTGATATACATCCACATTCCGTTCTGCAGAAGTTTCTGCACCTACTGCGATTTCTATTCGGAGGCAGTACCGGGATGTGCAGGCAGCAGGAAGGCTGAATTCGAACAGGGACTTTTCCTGAAATATCAGAATGCTCTCTGTGCTGAAATCCTTTCCCGCCGCTCTGAAATCACCAGTGAAATAAATACGTTATACATAGGTGGTGGCACTCCTTCGGTGCTGCCGCCTTCTTTTTTTGAGGCTGTGCTGGAGGCCCTCAATCATGCAGGAGTCCGGACGGATTTCGACGAATTTACCGTCGAGGTCAATCCTGAGGATGTCGTTGAAAAGGGGGAAGAGTACATCAGGGCTCTGGCCCGGAT
Organism: uncultured Bacteroidales bacterium; assembly: GCA_945827785.1. GTDB lineage: Bacteria > Bacteroidota > Bacteroidia > Bacteroidales > UBA932 > Cryptobacteroides. The sequence goes on from CALZOR010000019.1 coordinate 28,875, forward strand.
GGGAGTGAACCGCATAAGTATGGGTGTGCAGTCTTTCGACGACGGGATTCTGAAGTGGATGAACCGCAGGCACAATGCTCAGACAGCCCGTAGAGCCTACGAAATAATCGAGTCTGCCGGAATGGATAATATAAGCATAGACCTGATTTTCGGGCTCGGCCAGCTCAGTCCTGACCGGTGGGAAGATACTGTACATCAGGCCCTTGCAATTTCCTCCGTGGGGAAGATGCCTTCTCATGTCTCCGCCTACCAGCTGTCCGTGGAGCCGGGCAGCATGCTTGCCGAATTTGTGCGCAGGGGGACATTCAGGGAGGCCTCGCAGGAGGAGTGCCGGCTTCAGTACGACATTCTGTGCAGGGTGCTGAAGGAAGCCGGCTACCATCATTACGAAATATCCAATTTTTCCCTTCCGGGAAAAGAAGCCGTACATAATTCGGCCTATTGGGAACATGTGCCCTATTCCGGATTCGGCCCCGGTGCCCACAGTTTCCTTTTGTCGGAAGATTCTGATAATCAGCCTGTTATAATGAGGAAGTGGAATAAATCCGACCTTAAGGCCTATCTTGACTATTTTTGCCGAACGGGGGAGAGAGGGGATTGTGCGGACTCTTCCATCTCGGTTAATACGCTTGATTCGGTTAATCCGGTTGTCGGGTCTGAAACCCTCACGAAGGATCAGTATGACCTTGAAACCTTGATGCTTTCGCTGCGCACCTCAAAGGGAGTGGATGAGGGTTTTCTCCGGGCCCATTCTGATTCCCGTGCCCTAGAAAAAATGATTTCCTGCGGTTGTCTTGTTCCTGCCATGAACGGCCGCATCCGCATTCCTGAAGAGTCTTTCTTCATTTCTGACGGAATTATCGCAGAAATTGCCTAAATTGCAACCTTGTTGTAATTTTAGTTTCGCATGTCGCGAAACTTGAGGTTGTAACGATTGAATTGGTTATGAACGGATACATTCATGCCGGCAGGATAGCCGCGCTTCGCTCTCTGATGTCCGACAAAGGTTGGGACGCTGTAATTGTATGTGGATCGGATCCTCACGCAAGTGAATATCCAGCACCCCGCTTCAAGCAGGTGGAATGGCTTACCGGATTCACCGGTGAAGCTGGGGATGTGGTTATTACCATGGACCATGCAGGACTATGGACCGATTCCCGCTATTTCATCCAGGCCGACAACCAGCTTCGGGGCACAGGGGTGGAGCTTCACAAGACCAGGATGCCGGATTCAGTGCTTATACCTCAGTGGCTTTCCGGCAGGGCAAGGATTGTTGCTGTGGATGGCCTTTGCATGAGTTCCGGGTTCATTGCCCAGGTCCGCTCTTCCCTCGGAGAGGGAGGCCTTGTGGTTGATGTGCCGGATATGCTGGATGTGCTGTGGCAGGACCGTCCTCTGCTTCCGGTGAGCCCTATTACCACCATGGACGTGGACAGTTTCGGGGGGACACAGCGTGTGGAGAAGATAGCATGGCTGAGAAAATGGATGATGGTCGAGGGCGCTTCGGCGCTGCTTCTTACCTCTCTTGATGAAATTGCATGGATGCTTAATGTCCGGGGCAATGACATTGAGTACAATCCTCTTGTGATATCCTATCTTCTTGTCACTCAGGATTATGTCAAATGGTTTGTAACCAAGCCCGTCGATGGGGACTATGACCCTGATACGGTGGACAGTTTTTCTGAACTTGAACTGGATGGGGTTACCATCTGCGAATATGAGTCCCTCATGCAGGGATTGGAGATACTTGCGGATGAAAATTCTGATACGGTGATTTTTGCAGATCCGTCGAGCCTGAACTATCACGTGGCTTCTTTTCTGGAAACTCTGTTTGCAAACATAATTTCCGGGACTTCTCCGGTTATTCTTGAAAAGGCCATCAAGACGGAGTCGGAGATTTCTGCCCAGAGGCAGACCTACATCGATGATGGAGTTGCGATGGAAACCTTCCTGTATTGGCTTGAAAATGAGGTTAATTCCGGACGGGAGGTTTCGGAATGGGATGCTTCCGAGAAGCTGACATCCCTTCGTGCGGATGTTCCGGGCTATCGGGGAAACAGCTTCGAGAACATATCGGCATATGGCGCCAATGCTGCGCTTCCGCACTACTGTACACCTCGTGAGGGTTCGGCAATCATAAGTCCGAAGGGCCTGTATCTCGTGGATTCCGGAGGACAGTATCTCACTGGCACTACCGATATAACTCGTACAGTTCCGATGGGGCCGTGTTCGGAACTTGAAAAGGAAGATTACACCCTGGTACTCAAGGGAATGATTGCGCTTTCGATGGCTCAGTTCCCTCGGGGAACGGCAGGATGTCAGATAGATGTGCTCGCCCGCGAGCCGCTTTGGAAAGCCAAGCGGAATTTCGGTCATGGCACAGGGCACGGTGTCGGATTCTGGCTCTGTGTGCATGAGGGTCCGCAGGATATCAGGCAGAATTTCAACTCCCAGCCCCTTCTTCCCGGCATGATTACTTCAAATGAGCCTGGTCTCTACCGGGAGGGCATGCATGGAATCCGTCACGAGAATGTCATCCTCTGCCGTGAATCTGGCAGCAATGAATTCGGCTCATGGCTGGAATTTGAGACGCTGACCTGCTGTCATATAGACACCGCAGCCATCATTCCAGACCTTCTTTCAGATGAAGAAACCGAATGGCTGAACGCCTACAACGAAAGTGTATATCGTCGCCTCAGCCCTCAGCTGCCTTCGGAAACGGCTGCCTGGCTGCGTCGCAAAACCCTTCCGCTCGGCGGGGAGATATAAAAAATACTGGTCGTCTGACCAGTATTTTTTATGACTCTTGATTAAGGGATTCTTAGCAGCAACTGCAGCAGAGGAGGCCGTTTGCCTGCAGGCATGCGTTGATTGCTACAACTGCAAATCCGAGGAAGATGATGGTTGCGAAGATGTAACCGATGACATTGAGTCTCTTTACCCAGATCTGGTTGCTCCAACCTACTGTCTGGAATGCGCTCCAGAATCCGTGAGTAAGGTGGAACCAGAGAGCTCCGAACCATACGATGTAAATAACGACTACCCACCACTGACCGAATGTTGCGTTGAGAAGAACATAAGGATCTTCTGCGTGTCCGCCAGTGAACTCGGCAAGCTGCATGTCAGCCCAGAAATGAGTGAGGTGGAAGGCGAGGATTCCAAGAACGATGATTCCAAGTGCGAGCATGTTCTTTGAAGCCCATGACTCTGTTTTGGCTTTGCTTGACACTTCATAACGGCTGTAACCACCACGTGATTTGATGTTGCAGATTGTGAGGTAGAAAGCATAGATGATGTGGATAACGAATCCGAGTGCAAGCACAGGGACCATGATGGTCACGATTGGAAGTGCCATGAAATCGCATCCAGCCTTGAACAATCCGTCTGCAGCGCCATAGCTACCTGTGAAACTGTCGATGACAGAGAACAGGTTGATTGTCATGTGAAGAAGCAGGAAAAGAATTAGGAAAAGGCCGCTTATACTCATGATAAGCTTCTTGCCGATTGAAGATGTTAAAATATTAGCCATATCTTTTTAATGTATAGTTAGCTTTGGAGGGTGTTGACAAATTTGAATAATAGCCCAACACAAGGTGCAAAGATATAATCTTTCTTGCAAGTTTCATAATAATTCGATACTTTTGTTTGCTCGAATTG
>CALZOR010000020.1 GCA_945827785.1 uncultured Bacteroidales bacterium
AGGGAAATGTGCGGTGGGAAGAAGTTTCGCAAGCGGCACAACCCTCAGGACATAAATAAGTTATAACTTGCGAAACTTGAGTATATGAATGAATCAAAACAATATGACTGTTCCCGTGGCTGCATAGTAGGCCGGAAAGAAAGTGGGGAGGTGGAGTGCAACTACCGTCAGGGCTGTTGTAAACTGGAGGTCTATGACTGGCTATCCGGGGTTAATCAGGAACAGTACAAGGAATTTTTCGAGGTGCGTTTCAAAAACACCAGGAAGGCCATCTTCCGTAATGCCTCAGGTCAAAGTATCAAGACCGGGGACATGGTGATTGTAGAGGCAGCAAACGGGCATGACCTCGGCATTGTAACGCTTGAGGGCCCTATAGTAGCCCGCCAGATGAAATGCAAGCGCATCAATCCTGAAACCTTCGAGTTCAAGAAGATATACCGCAAGGCCAAGCTTTTCGATATCGAAAAATGGCAGGAGGCAATAGCTCGCGAGCATGAAACAATGATACGCTCCCGTCAGATTGCTGCGGAGCTCGGCCTTGAGATGAAAATTGGTGATGTGGAGTTTCAGGGCGACGGCACCAAAGCCATTTTCTACTACATCGCTGACGGACGTGTGGATTTTCGTCAGCTCATCAAGGTCTTTGCCGATGAGTTCCGTATCAGGATTGAGATGAAGCAGATTGGAGCCCGTCAGGAAGCCGGGCTCATCGGAGGACTCGGTGTCTGCGGACGCGAACTTTGTTGTTCGAACTATATTTCCAGCTTCCAGTCCATCACAACATCGGCGGCACGCTGCCAGGATTTGTCGCTCAACCCTCAGAAACTTGCCGGCCAGTGCGGGAAACTGAAATGTTGTCTGAATTATGAGACAGCAGCTTACATGGATGCGCAGACCAGAATTCCTAAGGTCAATGGCCCGCTTGAGTTTGAGGATGGCTTGGCATATCTGATGAAAACGGATATCCTTAAGGAAATCATGTATTTCTCCTATGACCCTTCATCGCTTTCCAATCTTTATGCTTTGGACGCCTCTGAAGTCAGGGAAATCATAAAGATGAACCGAAATGGAGTAAAACCAGAATCCCTGCAGACTGAGCCGGAGCCTTCCGTACCGGAGTTTGTTACGGCAGTGGGAGACGACAGCATTACCCGTTTCGATGAGGCCCGCAAGCGCCGCAAGAAAAAGAAGAATGACCGCAGGCCGGACAAAAAGCAGAAGAAGGATGAAAAGTAGGCCATTATACGGATACTTTATCCTGAGCTGCCTGTTTATTCTGGCTGTATCATGCTCTGAACCAAGGGTTTCTGAGACTTTCGTGCCGTCTGAAAAGACGGATTCCCTCGGGTGCTATAACTTCGAGCTCGAAATGAATGACAGTACTGCGTTCTATGATTTGTCTTTCTATTCGAGAATTGACTGCACCAGGAGCCAGTTCTGTCAGATAAGGGAATTCCCCCTGGAGGTCACTATGGTTTCGCCTTCCGCAGTGGAATATTCGGAACTTGTATATATTCCGGTTTCAGCATTTGGCCCTGGCGATGGACCGGATTATGTCTTTTATGAGAAATACCGTTCAGGCCTTGTGCCAGTGGAATACGGAGTATGGAAGATGTCTGTCAAGGTCCCGGATATCAAGGGAATGAGGGGACTCGGACTTGTGGTTGAGAAAAAACAATAGACAATGGGAAAGGATAAACTCAGAAAATTCAGGGAGAATGAAACTTTCAGATGCATGGTCCAGCCTTCAACTGACCAGGTGCTTGGCTGCGACCATCCTCTCAAGGGACATTGGGGAAGGGATATTTTCGGAAACGACAACCCGATTGTGCTGGAGTTGGGATGTGGCAAGGGCGAATATACCGTAGACCTGGCCCTTCGCAATCCTTCGTGCAACTATATTGGAGTCGATATCAAAGGGGCAAGGCTCTGGAAAGGAGCAAAATATGTCGAAGAAAACAATGTCCGCAATGTGGCCTTCCTGCGCACGAGAATTGAGTTCATTGAATCTCTGTTCGCTCCGGGAGAAGTATCTGAAGTATGGATTACGTTTGCCGATCCCCAGATAGGAAGGGAAAAGAAGAGGCTTACATCTCCGCTGTTCATGAACCGTTACCGCAATTTCCTCAAGGAGGGCGGAATTATCAACCTCAAGACAGACAGCCGCTATCTTCACGAGTATTCCAAGGCCATGGCACTGAAGAATGACTTGAAGATATTGGCTTGTGGTACAGATATTTACAATGCAGACAAAGAAAGCATCATGAACAGTGAACTCAGGTCTGTATGCGGTGAGAAATCAGTGGAAGCCCTCTTCGAGGTCCAGACTTTTTATGAAAAGCACTTTCTTGCCCAGGGCTATGATATCACCTATCTGGCATTCACCATCGACCATAAGGGCGAATATCTGAGCCCGGAATGGGAAGAGGACAGGTGGAAGGATGAAAACCATCAGGCCTTTGCAGTCCAGGTGCATTAGTGCCTCTTGACCCCTTCTGTTTTTCGAATAATTCGACTGTAGTGCAACAAATATCGTCATGAATGCATCTATTGTCGGAAAAAACGAAACTATATGCATAGATTCAAAACCATTGCACTCTGCATCCTTCTGATGCTTTCCTGTGCTCCGCTTTTTTCAAAAAGCCAGTCCAAAGTTGATTTGAGATATGCTTTCGGCAGTACGATAGACCTTCAGTTCGGATACTCCGTCATGCCATATTCAGTCGAAGGAGAGGCCAGGAACGCTTACGGCGCATCCAGCGGTAGTGTATTCCAGATGCGTTATACCTATTTTTTCGGCAGGCACTTCGGCGCTTTCGCTTCCTATTCATTCGATCAGGGAAGCGCGCCTTACGAGAATTATTTCGGCATTGTCAACCGTGCGGACGGGAGATTGTACAAGTACGAAGAATCGTACTACCAGAATCCGATGAGATATTTTGCAAATTCGTTCTTTGTCGGAGTTGCTTACAGATATGATTTCGGGAGATGGAGCCTGAGGCCGAGAGTCGGAATCGGAGTGACAAACTTTGATATGAGTGCATTCTGCTACAGCACTTATTCCCGTCAGGATGAAACTCCGGTTTCATACCATTCTTATTCGATTATTTCAGACCGCAAGGATTATATGAAATCCGGCAGTTCCGTTCCAGATCTGAATTGCCTTGCCGGCTATGCCGGAGTGCAGATGACTTATTCTCCAGCCTCTCATTTCTTCCTTTCTTTTGAGGTTTCTGCCAAATGTTTCGATAACAGAAAGCTTGATTTCCAGCACACTGTTAAGCAGTACAAGCCGGCTTACAACCCGTCCAACTGGTCTGAAGCCCTTGTTTATTATGATTTGCGTGACAGTGTAATACCGGATGATTCATCGGCAAAAACAGTTTCGTCACGCCTTCCTTACGCAATATTCAATGCCAGTGTCGGAATAGGATGGAACCTCGGCTGGAACAGGAATGTATCACGTCATAACCACAGATAAATCATGAAAAAGTCTATTTTTTACACCGTAATGACAATTGTTCTGATGGCAACTTCGTGCATGAAGCACTCGGGCAATATCGGTGGTCCGGTACATAATAGGGAATATGTGATGACTCTTGCCAATGACAGTCCGTTTCATACAATGTGGTACATTCCGGAACATGGGGACAAAGGATGTGATTTTGCCGGTGAACTTCCAGACCAGAAGCCTAATGAGAACCTGCTCATTTCCCTGGATCCCAAAACTTCTTTCGATGTCTATGTAACAAATGATGGAGTTGAATCTCCACTGGAGACTTATCATCCTGAGGATAAGGTTGTTATCTATGTTTTTGACCCGGAAGTGTTCTCAATGGAAGACTGGGAAAATATCAAAGCAGACGGGAAATGGCTGGAGAAATTCTCTCTTACCGTGAAGGATGTTGCTGAAGCCGATAAAATTGTAAGATTCAAGAGATAATCAGACCTGTACCCAGTGGATCCGGATGCCTTTGCGCTCCATCCCGCGGAACCAGGTCATCTGCCTCTTTGCGAACTGATGTATGGCTGTCGCCAGGTCGGTTCGCATTTTTTCGTAGCTTATCTGCCCTGTGAGGTATAGCGTAACGAACTTATATTCAAGGCCATAGTAAATCAGGTCTTCGGCTGGGACCGGCTGCCTTGCTCCGTTTTTGTCCGGGACTATTGCCGGGTGGGTGCCATCGAGCAGCCCCCTTATTTCGTCAATCATGCCTTCCTGGAGTCTGGCGTCAAGGCGTCGGTCAATCCTTTCATTTCTGACATCCCGGCTTACCAGGGTACCTATATAATATGTTTTCTTTGGAAGACAGGCCGTTCTGACAACTGGGTGTTCCGATTCATAAATGGCTATCTCCAAGGCTCTTATGAGTCTTTTGCGTGTGTCGTAGTCCGTGGTGTTGTGAAGCGGCTTGAGGCTGGCGAGCCTTGCCACAAGGTCTTCCGTGCTTTCTTTTTCGAGTTCTTCCCTGAGCTCTGGATTGGCAGGGACTTCCGGAAGAGAGTAGCCTCTTGTTGCAGCCTCGATGTACAGCCCGGAACCTCCGCAGAGAAGGGGGATGTTGCCCCGTTCACGGATTTCCTTATATGCTTTTTCGAAGTCTCTCTGATATTCGAAAATATTGTATTTGCTCCCGGCATCCGCAATGTCAATCAGGTGATATGGAACCTCCCCGTATTCATCCAGGTCTTTCCCAGTGCCTATGTCCATGCCACGGTACACCTGCCTTGAGTCTGCGGATATTATTTCGACTGAAGACAGTCGGGAAATCTCATTGATCCGCCTCGATAGCTCCACGCCGTAGCGAGTCTTCCCCGAAGCCGTAGGCCCCAGGATGCAAATCAGGTCGATTTCCCCCGCTTCATAGCTCCTGACCAGAGCCTCGACGTCGATAACTTCGGGCTCCGGCAGCTGAGCCATCGGAGGCACCGGTATGAATGATTTCCTGCTCATGATGCAAAAATAGAAAAAAACAGTAAATTTGCGGTGTTTTAATTATAGGAAAACCAGTTATGCCAAAAGCAAAGAGCAGCGTAGAGATAAAGAATAGGAGGGCCTCATTCGATTATGAATTTCTGGAGACCTTTCAGGCGGGGATTGTGCTTACCGGAACGGAGATAAAATCCATCCGCGCCGGCAAGGCTTCGCTCGTGGATGCATTCTGCTATTTCAACAATAATGAATTGTATGTCAAGAACATGCATGTCGCAGACTACTGGTGGGGGACATGGGGAAAGCATGACCCGAGGCGAGACCGCAAACTGCTTCTCACCCGCAAGGAACTTTCCAAGCTCCAGAGGTCTGTCAAGGAAAAGGGCCTTACCATAGTCGCAGTCAAGCTATATATATCAGAAAAGGGCTATGCGAAACTTCTCATAGCCCTTGCAAGGGGTAAAAAGGAATACGACAAGCGTGCTTCCATAAAGGAGAAGGACCTTCGTCGTGAAATGGAACGTCTTTAGGAATCTTCAAAACAAGATTCGTCAGAGTCCTCAGAGTCCGAATTCCTTCTTTATAATATCCACTGAGTCAAGAAGTTCCCATCCGAAGAACTGGACAAGCTCCTGGCTCTTTACGCCGTGGCGCATCATCGTCACGCTTGCCTTGTAAGGCTTCCTTCCCACATGGCCGTAAGCGGCTGTCGGTTCGTATATAGGTTTCTTGAGACCGAATTTCTCAATGATCTTGGCTGGACGCAGGTCGAAAATCTCGTTGATTTTTTCAGCTATATAGCTGTCTTCCAGGCCATTTACGGCTGTGCCATAGGTGTTTACGAAGATACTCAGAGGACGTGCCACACCGATGGCGTATGAGACCTGAACGAGCATTTCACGTGCCACTCCTGCTGCAACCATGTTCTTTGCAATGTATCTTGCTGCATATGCTGCAGAGCGGTCCACTTTTGACGGGTCCTTTCCTGAGAAGGCTCCGCCGCCGTGTGCTCCCTTGCCGCCGTATGTGTCAACGATGATCTTGCGGCCGGTCAGTCCGGTGTCTCCGTGAGGTCCGCCGATTACGAATTTTCCTGTAGGATTTACATGAAGGATGTAGTCATCCTTGAAAAGCGCAGCGGTTTCCTGAGGGAGTTCCTCGATTAGCATTGGAATGAGGATGTTTTTCACATCCTCGCGGATTTTTTCCTGCATTGCCTTGTCAACTCTCTCCTGACCATATTGTGCAATGCCGTCCGCATAGCTCATCCTGCCGAGAACTTCGGGCACGAATTCGTCATGCTGGGTTGAAACCACGATGGTATGCACTCTCACCGGTTTGCCGCTCTGTCCGTCATATTCGATGGTGAACTGCGATTTTGAATCTGGACGAAGATAAGGCATGAGCTCAGGGGTCTGCTTGCGGATTTTTGCGAGAATCTGGAGTATGCGGTGTGAAAGGGCAAGTGGAAGCGGCATGTATTCCTCTGTGTCACAGCAGGCATAGCCGAACATCATTCCCTGGTCTCCGGCTCCCTGTTCATCCGCATCCTTTACAACTACGCCCCTGTTGATGTCGGCGCTCTGCTCATGAAGGGCTGAAAGCACTCCGCATGAGTTCCCGTCGAACATATATTCGGCCTTGTTGTAGCCTATCTTGTTGATAACACGTCTTGCTGTGGTCTGGATGTCCACATAAGCATCTTCAGAGCGGACCTCGCCACCAACGACAACCAGTCCTGTGCTGCAGAAGGTTTCGCAAGCAACCTTTGCCTCCGGGTCCTGACGAAGGAATTCGTCAAGGATTGCGTCGGAAATCTGGTCCGACACTTTGTCCGGGTGTCCCTCGGACACTGATTCTGATGTAAACAGATAATTCATTATGTATATGATTTACGTATGTTTATGTTATAGTTTTCTCCTTGCGGCCATCGCCTTGGTCGGGATGACAGTCTGGTCATGTCGATTACCTTCGATATATCTGTACAAAAAATAGCCCCACATGAATGCGGAGCCGTCAAAACACAAAAACATTGATATGGAAAAGAGCGTCGTAGAACGACAGCCCGAAGTCAACATTTTAGCATTTTTTAGTGTGGTTGCAAGCAGCCAAATTTCTCCACATTCCGGGTAAATCAGACGAATTTCTCTGTCATACCCGATTTCAGCCCGCAAATATACACACAAAAATCATAAATCCAAAAAATTTTCTCTTGTCCGGGGGAATGCCCATTTTACGGATGAATTGCGAAATAGTGACGAATGTGTCAGTGGGAAGTGGGGATTTCACGGACAAAAACGAGCAAAGGCTTAATGAGGATGCGTTGTTACGAAAATGTTAAAAGATGCCGAAAAGTGAAATACGGGACTGCATAATGATAAAATTTGCTATCTTTGCACCGTTATTATATTTTATAAACTTATAAAACATTATGAAACAAACAGTTAAGCGTTTGCTGTGCCTTTTGGTATCAGTAATTTTCGCGGGTGTTTCTGCTTTCGCTCAGGTGACAACCTCATCTTTGGGCGGTCGTATCGTTGATGAAAACGGTACGCCTGTCGTCGGAGCGGCGGTGGTTGCAACCCACACCCCATCCGGAACAGTTTACGGTGTGGTTACTAATGCTGAAGGTCGTTATGCCATGAATGGTATGCGTGCCGGAGGTCCTTACACGGTAGCAATCTCTTGTCTTGGCTACCAGTCCCTCACTTACACAGATGTAAATCTTCAGCTTGCTGAAGCTGCTGCGTTGAACGCATCACTTAAGGAAGATGCTGAGATGCTTAGTGAGGCAATGGTAATTGCTGCTCCGGCTTCAAAATTCTCTGCTGAGAAAACCGGTGCCGCTACAAACATCTCAAGTAGTCAGATTACCTCTTTGCCAACGGTCAGCAGAAGCATTACCGATGTTACAAGGCTTTCTCCTTATGGTGGAAACGGTATGAGCTTCGCAGGAACTGACGGACGTACAGCCAACTTCACTGTCGATGGAGCAAACTTCAACAACAACTTCGGTCTCAGCGAGAACCTCCCTGGTGGCGGAAGCCCAATATCCATTGATGCAATCGAGGAGATGCAGGTGGTAATTTCTCCTTATGACGTACGCCAGACCAACTTCGTTGGCGGTGGTGTAAATGCCATCACAAAATCAGGTACCAACACTTTCAAGGGGTCTGCATATATTTATCACCGTAATGAAAATATGCGTGGTGATGCTGTCTATGGAGAACAGATTAGCGGAGCCCGTGACAAAGACCGCAATACTACTTATGGCTTCACACTCGGCGGACCTATCGTAAAAAACAAATTGTTTTTCTTCGTAAACTTCGAGTATTCCAAGGTCCCTACAATTGCCAACAGATGGCGTGGATCGACTGACGGCAAGATGGATAAGGACGCCTATATCTCACGTGCCACTTTGGAAGACTTGAAGACTGTTTCAGACTTTGTAAAGAAAGAATATGGCTATGATACAGGTTCTTATACAAACTTCCCTGCTGATGAGAGCAATATGAAGATGCTTGCGCGAATTGACTGGAACATCAACGAAAAGAACAAACTGGCAGTCCGCTACAACTACACGCTCAACAAGAAGTGGACGGCTCCAAATGCATCTTCAATGGACGGCGGTACCCGTGCTGCTTATGCACGTACGTCAGAGTATAGTATGTCTTATGCCAATTCAATGTATTCTATTGACAACCTGGTTCATTCCGTTTCTTTGGATTTGAATAGCCGTATCAATGACAATCTCTCAAATCAGTTCCTTGCTACATTCTCAAAACTCGATGATGTTCGTGGAACCAAATCAGAAGACTTCCCGTTCATAGATATCCGAAACGATGACGGTTCTTCTGTTCTTCCATACATCTCACTCGGTCTTGAACTCTTCACATGGAACAATGCCGTTCATAATACGCATGTCGGTATCAAGGATGACCTTACATGGTATGGTGGAAACCACAAGGTGACCGCCGGTATCAATTATGAATATCAGATGGCTGATAACCAGTATATGAGAAACGGAACAGGCTACTATCGTTTCAAGAGTCTTGATGATTTCTTGAACAAAAGAGCCCCGGAGGTCGTATGTCTTACTTATGGTTATGACGGAGAAGAAAATCCAGCAGCAAGGGTTCAGTTCCACAAGGTCGGTATATATGCCCAAGATGAATGGCAGGCAAATGACAACTTCAAACTCACTTACGGTCTTCGTTTGGATGGAGTATTCTTTGACAACAAAGACCTTATGACAAACAATGCTATCAAGGCCCTTGATTATGGTGGACGTCACATTGATACCGGTAAATGGCCTTCTGCAAACATCTCTGTTTCACCTCGTATCGGTTTTGTTTGGGATACCATAGGTGACAACGTACTTAAGGTCCGTGGTGGTACTGGCCTGTTCACCGGACGTCTTCCTTTGGTGTTCTTCACCAACATGCCTTCAAACGGTGGTATGATTCAGTATCAGGCACAGCTCAATGCTTCCAATGTCCTTGGCGAAGAAGGTATGGATGCATTTGCTGGAGGAATTCTTACTCGCAAGGAACTTCTGAACAAGTTGCAGGGAATGGGTTATCCAACCACAATCAAACCTGAGGATGGCGCAGTTCCTTCTTCGTTTGCAGCAGTGGATCCTAAATTCAAGATGCCTCAGGTATGGAAGACTTCACTTGCGATTGATTATAACTTCCCGACTTCATTCCCATTCTCAATTTCAGCAGAGGGGATCTATAACAAAACTGTCAATGGTGTTTGCCTTACTGACTGGAGTGTCAAGCCTACTGCCGGTTTTGCACGTTTCAACGGAGCGGACCAGCGTGCCATTTTCGGGGAGTATAAATATCTTGGCACAAACGGCAAATCATTACCGTCAGCTTATGTCCTTGAAAATACCAACAAAGGTTATGGATATTCAGCAAATGTGATGATGAACATCAGCCCTGTCGAGGCCCTCGGCTTCATGGCATCATATACCCACACGGCTTCTAAGGAACTGACCGGTATGCCTGGATCCAACGCATCATCAGTACTGAATTATATGGGTACGGTCAACGGTCCTAACGAACCAGGCTTGCATAATTCTCAGTATGTGACACCTGACCGTTTCATCCTTTCCGGCACATATAAAGACAAGTGTGGCAACCATTTCAGCCTCATCTATGAGACTTGGAGAGGTGGTTACAATTACTCATACATGACTCAGAATGATATGAATGGTGATGGTTACAACTATGACCTTATTTATATCCCTACAGATAAACAGGTTGCTGACAGAGAGTTCCGTTTCAAGACCGATGACGATGCAAAACGTTTCCTCGACTATGTACACGCCGACAAATATCTGAGCAAGAATCAGGGCAAATATGCTGAGGCTTACAGCGTTTACTCTCCATGGGTACACAGAATTGACTTCAGCTACAAACATGATTTCAAAGTAAGAATCGGCAAGTCAATGAACACTCTTCAGCTCAGCGTTGACCTGAAGAACCTTCTCAACCTGTTCAATTCAAAATGGGGCGTATCCAAGGTCATGAACAGTACATTAGGTGAAGGACGTATTCTCAAGTATGAAGGAACAGATGCTGATGGTTATCCGACATTCTCTACCCCTGATGCTGTTAATGGAAACACTCAGACTTGGCAGCCATACCACAGTATTGGACAGTGCTGGTACGCTTCAGTAGGAATCAAGTACATGTTCAACTAATCAGATTAACAATTATGAAAATGAAAAAATATTTAATTCCTTTTTTGTTCCTTGCATCTCTTTTCACTGGATGTGTTGAGGATATTAATGAGACTTTGAAGGAAGTAAAGGTTGAGCCGTCTTTCGTTTCGTTCGAACAGCAGGGAGGTGAGAAAACCATCACTATTACGGCAACAGAAGACTGGGAAATTATCAATGTTCCTGAGTGGCTCAAACTCGACAAAACAAGCGGGAATGCCGGAACTGCTGAGGTCAAGCTTCACACTTTGTCTGCTTATGATAATCTCACTCAGGAGTTGTATGTAGTTGCTGGTGGCGCAACTCAGACCATCCTTGTAAAACAGGTGGCAGGTGCACTTAAACCTATCACCACCAAGGAATTTATTGAGAATGGATCAGACGGTAAGACTTACCTTATAGAAGGCATGGTGAAGAGCATTACCAACACCGTATATGGCAACCTCTATATCAATGACGGAACGTCTGAGAAGGATGCATACATATATGGCATGCTCGATGCAAAAGGCGCAGAAAAGAATTTCTTGTCTCTTGGCATTGAACAGGGAGATTATATCGTTGTCTCCGGTCCGCGATCTACTTATAAATCTGATATTGAGATTGTAAATGCTACACTTGTCCAGATTAAGACAAAAGCTCTTCTGGGTGCAGCTGTGAGCTCTTATGTGCTTGACAATCAGGCTGGAGATTACAGTGCACCAGTTATTGTCAAGGGTGATGACCTGAAGTTCTCAACAGAAGCAGACTGGATTGAAATAAAGGGTACTAAGGGCAGCGGTGCCAATACGGAAATTCTATATTCATTGACAGAAAATATAGATGCATCTCCGAGAAATGCTGACATTGTCCTCACTTCTACCAAGGATGAGAGCAGCAGCGAAATTAAAATCAACGTAAAACAACTTCCGGCAATTGAAACAAAGAATATTGCTGATGTGGATTTCGGTAAAAAGGAATATGCCGCAGTAGAAGGCATCGTGTATGCTGTATCCAAGAGTGGATTGGTAATCAAAGATGATACGGGCATGGTATTCATCGAAACTTCCGAATCAGCAGAAATCGGTGCCAAGGCATACGTTATTGGTGCATCTGAAAAGAAGTATGCTCGTAATAAAGTTGTGGCTGATAAGGTGACTGTATCAGATGATGTCGTTGAAATAAAATATCCTGAGGCAACTGTGCTCAACAAGGATAATGCCGGTACAGTTATCAAGGAATCTCCTGCAAAATATGGATATTACACTGTGAGCGGCTATGTAAATGCAGACAAGAAGATTATCATTGACGGCGCTTCACAAACTGTTACAGCCATTGATCCTGTCAGTGATGTGGATTTGAAAGCGTTCATAGGAAAATACGTGAAAGTATATGGCATCTATGTTGACAATAATTCAAAGTATGGTGAAATTCAGATGGTCCTTGTAAAGACCGAAGAAGGAGAAAATGCTCCTAAGTACTTTGATTTGTCGAAAACTTCAGACAGCATTGACTGGAATGAAGGGGCTGTCAAGTTCCATATTCTTGCCGATAAGGATGCTGAATGGACAGCAACTCTTCCTGAGGATGTCAAAGGCATTTCTTTGAGTAAAGTCTCCGGTAAGGGATCTATTGAGATTTCTGTCAAGTTTGATGGTCTCAATAGGACCTATACAGATCAGGAGGCCACAGTAACAGTTTCTGTTGGTGAGGAAAGCAAGACCTTTAAGGCAATAAGAAATGGTCTGGAGTTGAAGCTCAGTGGAGATAAGAAGGCTGCTGCTGACGGTGGCCCTGTTAAAGTTGTTGTCACAGCTTCTTTGTATTGGAAAGTTTCTGTCAAGTGTTCAAATCCAAACTATTCTGCGACATTGAGCAAGACTGAAGGACTGGGAGTTGACGACCTTGTCGTTACCCTTCCTAAGAATGACAGTGACTCGGAACTCCTATACACAGTGACCGCAGAAGACGACAGAGTTGATTGGCAGGAGGGATTTGTTCCTTCCGACAAGCCAGTTACTTTTGAAATCAAACAGGCTCCGGAATCTCCTGCTGCTCCTACAGTGATTACATTGACATCGGAAGGTCTTCCTACGTCATATCCTGCCGAAGGTACGGACTGCAAATTGGCCGGTAAATCATTCAAGTTGTATAATGTCGCCAATTTTGGTGACGGTATCCAGATGAAGAAGGGGGGATCGTTCCTCTATAATACCGAGAGCCTTGGCAAAATCAAATCAGTTAAACTTAATGTTCAGACTGGTAAGACTTGGTATGAAACAAATCCCAAATTGTACGCAGGCAGCGAACAGAATCCTACAACTGAAGTAACCCTGACAAGTTCAGATGAAACAGGCTCCGTATATGAAATCACCGGAGACTGCGAATATATCAAGGTGGAGAATCCATCTAAATATGCCGTTTATATGTCATCCATAGAAATTACTGTGGAATAATATCCGACTTAACCGTAAAACAAGCAAGGGTGACTGGTCAGTCTTTCGACTGCAGTCACCCTTGTTTTCTCCTCTTCAACTCAGGTTTGAAATTTTCCGTATCCCTGAAGCTCAGAGTCCTTATAAGAAATATACTATAATTGTCGTTTTTAAATATTGTCTATGGGAAACAGAATAAGTCTTTCTTTAATTTATATTGTCTATAAACAATGAAATTTATATATTTGCAACAAAAGGGAGAATTATGGAGATTTTGACCAGACAGCATTATGCAGATATCGTAGATTCCTGGATAGGAAAAGGCAACATCATTGCCTTGGTAGGCTCGCGTCGAGTTGGCAAGAGTTACATACTTAAAGACTTTATCCAGCGGCATTCCCAAGAAGAAAATATCAATATCATATATGTGGACAAGGAGAAGAAGGACTTCAAGACGATAAAGACCAAAGATGATTTGGACACTTGGATTGAGGAGAGGTTCATTCCGGGAAAGCATAACTGTATTCTCATTGATGAAGTTCAGGAGATTGACGATTTCGAGGATAGTGTTTGCAGCTGGTACAGTGAGGATGACACTGATGTTCTGATAACAGGCAGCAATTCTGACTTGCTTTCCGGCGAACTGGCCACACGCCTGTCCGGGCGACACGTTGAGATACGGGTACATCCTCTGACCTATATGGAGTTTCTTCAGTTTCACAGTCTTCTGGACAGTGATGAGAGCCTTATGGCTTATCTGAACTATGGAGGGCTTCCTGGTCTGAAAACAGTAGGACTGGATAATGAAGAGCAGGTCTGGGCCTATCTTGCAAGTGTCTTCAATACAATCATGCTGAAGGATATCATAGAACGCTATGACATCCGGAACGTCCCTTTCCTTAACAACTTGATTGTCTTTTACGCTGATACAACAGGAAAACTGACATCGGCAAACAGCATCTCCAAGTATATGAAGTCCCAGAACGAGAATGTCTCATCCAACCTGATTCTGTTATACAGGTCGTTCTATTCTGAAGCTTTTCTAATAGATGTGGTAAGCCGCTATGACATTCACGGAAAGAAGATATTTGAGTCCAATGAGAAAATATACTGGGATGACCTTGGACTGCGTAACCTCAAGTCGAGTGGCAGTATGGATTCATATATCGAGAAGGTGATTGAGAACGCAGTGTATAAGCAATTGTCGTTTCTGGGATATGACATCAAGGTGGGAGTGTTGAATGCAGGAGAGGTGGACTTCGTCTGTAAAAAAACTGGCCAGACAATATATGTTCAGGCAAGTTACATAATAGCTGAAGATACTACACGTGAAAGGGAATTCGGTCCTCTGGAGAAAATCCGGGACAATTATCCTAAATATGTAATCAGCGCCACTCCGTATCTGACTAAACGTAATGATAATGGAATCATCCATTTATCACTGAGGAAGTTTTTGACTGAGGGTTTATGACATCCACGTAATTTTCCCGTTTTCCTGACGGTATGTCAGAATCTGGTCTGCAAGGAGTGTGTTCAGTGCATTCTGCACAGAGCTTGGAGACTGAAGTGAATGTTTTCTGCAATTATCCCGGAATTTCATCAGTTCATCTGGTGTTTTTGACAATTCAGGACGAAAGTTTTCGACCTTTTGCAATTATTTCTTATATTCGTGGGATAACCATGAAATGATAATAAAATGCTGAAACGAAAACTAATGTGTGCTTTAGCCGCAACTTCTCTCATTGCATGTTCCCAGCCGGGAGAACTCCCAATTCCAAAGAGTCCGCTTGAGGAGTGCATCTACCAGACAAATAAGACATCATTTTCAGTCTGGGCCCCGACAGCTCAGGCAGCAAAGTTGAGAATCTATGAAACTGCCACGTCAGAAAGCCCTGTAATGACAGTTGATATGAAACTTGGCAGGGATGGCCTTTGGAAGGCTCTTGTCAAGGAGGACCTTAAGGGCATGTTCTACACTTTCCAGCTCTGTCATGAGGGCCAATGGCTCGAAGAAACGCAGGGAATCGCTGCAAAGGCGGTTGGAGTCAACGGAACAAGAGGCGCAATCATCGATTGGAACCAGACTGACCCGCGGGGATGGGAGGCAGATAAATCTCCGGAAATCAAGCCTTCTGACATCATCGTCTATGAAATGCATCACCGCGACTTCTCAATCCATGAGAATTCCGGCATCAAAAACAAGGGTAAGTTTTTGGCACTCACGGAGAAAGGTACCCGTAACCCTGACGGCCTTGCAACCGGTCTTGACCACCTGAAGGAACTCGGCATCACCTGTGTCCAGATTCTTCCTTCCTATGACTACATCACGGTCGATGAGAGCCGTCCGGATGTTCCGCAGTACAACTGGGGCTATGATCCTCAGAACTACAATGCTGTCGAGGGTTCATATTCGACAGATGCATTTGACCCATATTGTCGTATCCGCGAATTCAAGCAGATGATCCAGACCCTTCATGCCGAAGGCATCAAAGTCATCATGGACGTGGTCTATAACCACACCTCTTCAGCCGAGCTGAACGGCTTTGAGCGCACCATGCCGGGCTATTTCTACCGCTTCAATCCAGACGGAACCTGGGGCGATGCTTCAGGCTGTGGAAATGAAACTGCATCGGAAAAACCGATGTACCGCAAATATATGATCGAGTCCCTGGAATGGTGGGTTAAGGAGTACCATATCGACGGCTTCCGTTTCGACCTGATGGCAATCCACGACATCGAAACCATGAACATCATCAGCAGCAGGCTCCATGCTATCAAACCGGATATCATCCTCTATGGAGAAGGCTGGGCAGCAAGTGCACCTCTGCTTGACCCTTCGGAAATTGCACTGAAGGTCAATACTTGGGAACTCGACAGGATAGGAGCCTTCAGCGACAATATCCGCGACGCAGTCCGCGGACCTCTCGACTGCTCAAATGCAGGATTCATGGACGGAGTAGAAGGCAAGAAGGCAGATCTGATGTTCGGAATTGCAGGTGGAGTCTATCATCCTCAGGTAAGTGTTCCGTACTGGACAGCCTCTCCTCTTCAGCATATCAGCTATGTCAGCTGCCATGACGACCACTGTTTGCGTGACCGTCTGAATGAGGCTACAAAAGCCACTGAGGATGAGAAACTTGCAATGGACAAGCTCGCGCAGGCAGCTATGTACACCTCACAGGGAATTCCGTTCATCTTCAATGGTGAAGAAGTGTTCCGCCACAAATACGGCACAAAGAACAGTTACTGCTCTCCTGACAGCATCAATGCAATCGACTGGAAACTGAAGACACGGTACAGCGACCTTTGCGACTATTACGCAGCCCTTGCTGCAATCCGTCACGCGCATCCAGGCTTCTGCCTCGGAGATGCCTCGCTGGTACAGGAAAAACTTGAGTTCATCGATGTGGATGATCCTTGTGTAGTCGCATTCAGAATAAATGCTCTCGAGGGCATTGACTCGGCTAAGTCGCTCACAGTCCTTCTGAACGGTTCCAAGAAACTGGTATCCATTGAAATCCCTGCCGGCAAGTATAACATGCTTGCACACAACGGCTATGCTGATGCTGACGGCCTGGCGGCTTACGAGGGTTCGTACATCAGTGCCGGACCTACCTCGGCAACCATCCTCGCAGAGGAATAAAAAAGGAGGGCAAGGCCCTCCATATAAATCTATAGCGTCTGTCCTCCGATAAACTCCCTGAGAATGGAGGTAGGAGGAATGGCGGCAATCTCAGACGGCGACAAGGCTACGATGTAATCCAGAAACTTCAGCAGCCTTGTCGCTTCCGTATATGCCGGAGAGTTGGGGGCAATACGTCTCAGAAGCGGCTCCGCATAGTATTTCAGCACAGGCAGTTCGAACAGATGTGCTGAATTGAATACAGCATCGGCATTCTCCTGGAACGGGAAAATGTTGCGGTTTTCGCCACGGCGCACGCTCTGCCACCTTTCAAGGGTCTGTTCGGGCGAAATGCCTCTGGTCCTGTTGTCTCGGATCATCCTGCGCAGCATCCTGTTGTCCGATGTGGATATGTTGTTGTTCTCGTCGATTGACAGGGAGGTGAGGGCGGAGGCATATACCCTGAATACTTTGGAATTGTCCACTCCTGGAATCATCGCCGGGTTCAGCGCATGAATGCCCTCCATTATCAGTATGTCCTTGTCCTGCAGCCTCATCCTTGTTCCCTCAAACCTGCGGCATCCCTCTTTGAAGTCGAATTTCGGCAGCTCGATTTCCTTCCCGTCAAGCAACTGGTTCAACTGCTGCCCGAGGAAGTCAAGGTCCATCGCATAGAGGGACTCAAAGTCAAACTGGCCGTTTTCGTCCTTTGGCGTGTGTTCGCGGTCCACGAAATAGTTGTCCAGTTCAATCACCTTCGGGTTCAGGCCGAGAATCCGGCACTGCAGGGCGAGTCTCTTGGATGTGGATGTCTTTCCGCTGCTTGACGGTCCGGCAATGAAAACAATCTTCACCTCCTCCCGCCTGGCGTAAATCTGGTCGGCAATCTCTGCATATTTCCTCTCATGCAGCGACTCGCAAAGATTGATCAGCTCCACGATTCTGCCTTTCTGCACCACTTTGTTCAGGGTGCCCACTCCTGCGACACCCATCATTGCGCACCAGTCCGAGTGTTCTTTTAGCGCTGTCGCAATCTTGGACTGTTTTTTCATCGGAAGCAGCTTGTCCATGTTTCCGTCCATCGGGAATTGGAGACAGAAGCCGTCATTGAAGCCCACAATGTCGAAAAGACCGAGGTTTCCGGTTGAAGCCAAAAGCGGACCGTAAAATGTATCCGCCTGTCCATCAAGGAAATAAACGCTGTAAGAAAATCTTCCGAGAGTGTGCATGAGATTGATTTTCTCGCTCTGATGTCTCTTTTTGTAGAATTCCTCGACATCTTCTGCCCTCATCTTTACTTTCTCGATGGGCAGGTCAGCCTTAATGATTTCTTCCATCCTGATTTTGATTCCGGCAATTTCCTCGTCGGAAACCTGATGGATGACATGCCTTCCGTCTTCAAGATGCTCCAACTCACGAATTTCACAATACAGTCCGCTCGGAAGCGAATAGTCAATCGCCAGGACCTTGTCAGGAAACATTTCGCTGACAACGTTCTGCAGCACGAAACACAGAGTTCGGACCCATGTCCTCCTTCCGTCAGGATGGCCGTAGCCGATGAAACGTACGGTGTGAGGCTCCATTATCTTGAATCCGAGTTCCTTGAGCCTGTTGTCCACGATGGCGGCAAGTATGCCTCCGCTGCCGAAGCTTGGATCGGAAATTTCTGCTTTATGGCTTTCTGCAAATGCCTTCAGGCTTGTCCCCATTGGCACTTCGTATGTTTTGTTTGTGTTCTGGCAAGTTATATTCATTTCATTCATATTAGATGTCTCGACTTTGTCCTTCGGACTACTCTCGACATGTCATTGTTTGTCTGTGTAAGTATTATAGTATTTCCCGGAGGAACGGGCCGGTGACCGAGGCCGGGTCAGCCGCCAGTTGTTCCGGAGTGCCCTGTGCAACGATCGTTCCGCCATTTTTTCCGCCTTCCGGACCCATGTCGAAAATGTAGTCCACGCTCTTGAGCACGTCAAGGTTATGTTCGATTACAATCACCGTATTGCCCTGCTCAACGAGCTTGTTCATCACCTCAAGGAGCACTTTTATGTCTTCGAAATGCAGGCCGGTCGTAGGCTCGTCAAGGATGTAGAGGGTGTTTCCCGTCCCCCTTTTCCCAAGTTCAGCGGCAAGTTTCATCCTCTGGCTTTCTCCCCCGGAAAGTGTCACGGCAGACTGGCCGAGCTTGATGTAGCCGAGCCCGACATCCACAAGTGCCTTAAGCTTCTGCGCAATTGAAGGAATGTTTTCAAAGAATGTATATGCCTGGCTGATAGGCATCTCAAGCACATCGTTGATATTCTGTCCCTTGTATCGCACAGCAAGAGTGTCGCTCTTGTATCGCTTCCCTCGGCACTGGTCACATACCACGTTCACGGACGGAAGGAAGTTCATTTCGATGACCTTGATTCCCGCCCCCTTGCACTCTTCGCACCGGCCTCCCGGAACATTGAACGAAAACCGTCCCGCCTTGAATCCTCTGACCTTGGCGTCGGGTGTCGCTTCGAACAGGGCCCTGATATCATTGAACACCCCGGTAAAGGTTGCCGGATTGCTTCTCGGCGTCCTTCCGATTGGACTCTGGTCGATTTCGATAAGTTTGTCTATGTTCCCGATTCCGACTATCTCCCCATAAGGCAGAGGCTGGAGCCTGGCGTTGTAGAACTTGTTTTTAAGTACCGGCATCAGAGTGTCATTGATGAGCGAAGATTTTCCGCTTCCGCTCACCCCGCTCACCCCTATCAGCATTCCCAGAGGCAGGTCCACGTCCACATTCTTGAGGTTGTTGCCTCTTGCTCCCCTGATTCCGAGAGTGAGCCCGTTGCCCATGCGCCTTGATGCAGGAGTTGCAATCTGCTTCCTGCCCTGAAGGTAATCCAGTGTTATTGAGGGTTTTATGACAATGCGTGACGGGTCGTACCATTCGTCCTGCTTGCCGCCGTTCAAAGCCTGAAGAGGAGCGCTGAGACAAATCTGTCCTCCGTTTTCTCCTGCTCCCGGGCCCACATCCACAAGCCAGTCCGCTGACATCATAGTCTCCGCATCGTGTTCCACCACCATGACCGAGTTGCCCTCGTCGCGCAGTTTCTTCAGCGAAGCAATCAGCTTTCTGTTGTCCCTCTGGTGAAGGCCGATACTTGGCTCGTCAAGGATGTAGAGTACATTCACCAGCTTGGAGCCAATCTGAGTTGCAAGCCTTATCCTCTGGCTCTCACCTCCCGAGAGAGAGGCTGTAGCCCTGTCAAGCGAGAGGTATTCAAGGCCCACGTCCATCAGGAATGACGTCCTGTCCCTCAATTCCTTGAGGATGTCCCTCGCTATTGTACCTTCCCTTTTCCCAAAGACTCCGTCCAGGGAGCAAAACCACTCGTGAAGGCTGCTTATTTCCATCGCTGCAACTTCAGAAATGGTCTTCCCGTCAATCTTGAAATACTGGCTGTCCTTGTTCAGACGTGTTCCTCCGCACACCGGGCAGACAATCTTTTCATTGATGTCCTCCACGATGCCGGGGAAGGATACCATCTCGGTCGAAGCTCCTTCTCCAACTCTGAAAAGCTCGTCCGATCCGAAGACGATAAGCGAAACCGCCTCATCCGGAAGTTCATCAATAGGGTCGTAGAGCGAAAAATTGTATTTCCTTGCTATTGAGCGGATGATATCGAATTTCTTTGTTTCGCGGATTTTTCCCAGAGGCACGATTCCTCCATCGGCAATAGAAATGCTCCGGTCTGGAATTATGGTTTCCATATTCACATCCACAATCTGCCCCAGTCCCTTGCAATGAGGACAATAGCCCTGAGGAGAGTTGAACGAAAAGGAGTGAGGCGCAGGCTCTGCCAGTGAAATGCCTGTGTCCGGACAGACCAGGTGCTTGGAATAGTGGTTCAGCAGGCCGCTTTCCTGGTCCATCACCGCCAGGGAGCCCTTTCCATAGGTAAGGGCGGTCATAACTGAATTTCTGATTCTCTTGTTGTCCTTTTCCGAGGGTTTGAGCCTGTCCACGACCAGCTCGATGAAATGGGCCTTGTATCTGTCAAGCGACGTGACTTCCGCCAGCTCGAAAATCTCTCCGTCGATTCTGACCTGGGTGTAGCCCCTCTTCCTCATCTGGTCGAAGAGCTCCTTGTAATGTCCCTTTCGTCCCACCACTACCGGGGAGAGCAGGTAGCACTTCCTCCCGGCGTAGTTTTCCATAATCAGGTTTACAATCTGCTCATCGGTGTACCTGACCATTTCTTTGCCTGTTGCCGGAGAGTAGGCCTTGGATGCCCTTGCATACAGAAGTCTCAGGAAATCATAGATTTCCGTGATTGTCCCGACCGTGGACCTGGGATTGTTTCCCGTGGTTTTCTGTTCTATTGCAATGATCGGGCTCAGTCCGCTGATGGACTCGACTTCCGGTTTTTCGAGTATGCCCATGAAATGCTTGGCATACGTCGAAAGTGTGTCCATATATCTGCGCTGGCCCTCGGCATAGATGGTGTCAAAGGCCAGGGATGACTTGCCGCTGCCGCTCAGTCCCGTGATGACAACGAATTTGTCTCTCGGAATCGAGATGTCTGCATTTTTAAGGTTATGTGCCTGAGCCCCTGTTATTTCTATGTATTCGTGCTTATCTTCCATGTCTGACTCAAGTTTCGAAAGGAATCAATTTTCATCCTGAAATGGTTCATTGAACGGCAGAAGGAAAGGGTTGGTCATTCCCTCGCGCGCAATTGATGTCACAGGGCCATGGCCGGGAATGACATCGATGTTTCCGTCGAGAACCATGAGTTTGGAAAGAATCCCGCCAATCAGTGCATCATAGTCGCCCCAGCGGTTGTCGGTCCTTCCGATGGCCCCGGCAAAGAGGGTGTCGCCGCTGAACAGAATCTTTTCCTCCCTTTCAAGGAAGCACACCCCTCCCGGAGTATGTCCCGGTGTGGAAATGACTTCGAACCTGAGGTCTCCGACCTTTATGATGTCTGACTCCTTTATATATATATACCTGCATACATCGACATTTTCCCCGCCGCATCCTTTCGGAATGCGGAATCCGAAACTTCTGCAAAGTTCCACGTTTGCCTCTTCCATGATAATCATGTCCGCTCGGTCCATATAGACCGGAATATCATATTTTGCAGCAGCCTCGGCCATACCGGATATATGGTCGAAATGGGCATGTGTCAGCATTATGCAGACCGGATGCAGTTTGTTCTGCTCAATGTAGCCGAACAGCTGGTCCCTCTCCTGGCTGTCGTAGAATCCCGGGTCTATGATTGCACATTCCCCCTTGTCGTCCCAGACAAGGCTGCACCTTTGCTGAAATGCATTGAATATAAAAAAATGAGTATGTATCATCAAAATCAGATTTTATTCACAAAAATACGAAAAGAGTTACTAAATTTGTCACCTATTTGAATGAAACTTAATAAAAACGACAAGTCATGCACATCGCAATCGCAGGCAATATAGGCAGCGGCAAGACGACCTTGACCAAGATGCTGGCCTCACACTATGGTTGGACACCAAAGTTCGAATCAGTGGATTTTAATCCGTATCTTGCTGATTTTTACGAAGATATGGAAAGGTGGTCCTTCAATCTCCAGATTTATTTTCTCAATAAACGTTTCAAGGACGTAGTGGAAATATCCAAGTGTGACGAGGTAATCATCCAGGACAGGACCATATATGAGGACGCCCGGATCTTTGCTCCGAACCTCCATGGCATGGGCCTTATGTCAACCCGTGACTTCGAGAATTATTCGGATCTTTTCGACCTGATGATGTCTCTGGTCAATCCGCCTGACCTGCTGATCTATCTCCGCTCTTCCATCCCGAATCTCATCGGCCAGATTCAGAAAAGGGGCAGGGAGTATGAAAAAAGCATCAGGATTGACTATATAACCGGACTGAACGAAAGGTATGAATCTTGGATAAAGGACTACAGGCACAGGCTTCTCATCCTCGATGTTGACAGAATCAAGTTCGAGAACCGTCCTGAGGACTTCCGTGAGGTGACAGACAAGATTGATGCAGAACTTTTCGGATTGTTCAAAAACGAATAGTATTTTTAACGGATAAGATTATTCAACAGAAACCAATGACTTATGGCAGAAAGACTTACAATTATTGATTTCGTAGAGAAATATGTTGCGAAATACTCTTCCAACACCTTCCTCTGGGAGAAAGTTGGAGCGGATTGGACTCAGACAACCTATGCTCAGACCAAACAGGATGCATACCGAATCGGAGCCGGCCTCATGGCAATGGGCTTCCAGAAGGGGGAGAAGGTTTCCTTCCTTTCAGAGGGACGCAACCTGTGGGTAATCGGAGAGCTCGGAATTCTCTACGCAGGAGGCGTGAATGTACCGCTTTCAGTGAAACTCGAAGAGGCAAACGACCTGGTATTCCGTGTAAGACACTCTGATTCGAAATATGTCTTCACATCAGCTTCCCAGATTGCCAAAATCAGGGCTATCCTTCCTCAATGTCCTATGGTTGAGAAGGTTGTCGTCTTTGACAAGCTTGACGACATGAAGGAAAATGAAATTTTCATCGGAGATGTGATGGCTCTCGGAGACGAATTTCTTGCAAAGAACAGGGAGCAGTTTGAGCAGAGATACAAATCCGTTGGTCCAGACGACTATGCAAACATCAGCTACACTTCCGGAACTACCGCAGACCCGAAGGGAATCCTTCTTACTCATCGCAACTACACGGCCAATGTCGAGCAGGCCCATTCCGTAATCGGATGCCGCGAGGACGATGTCATGCTCATCATCCTGCCTCTTGACCACTGTTTTGCACATGTTGCAGGCTTCTACACCCTGATGTCCTACGGCTCTTCATTTGCAACCGTTCCGGGCAACAGCCTCCGTAACATTCCTTCGACAATCAAGGCAATCCGCCCGACCATCATGCTTTCGGTGCCTTCGCTCGCAAAGAGTTTCAAGAAGACCATCGAGGCCGGCGTCAAAGCCAAGGGCCCTATGGTGGAGAAACTCTACAACATGGCTCTCAAGAATGCAATCATCTATAACAAAGAGGGTTACAACAAGGGAACGAAAGGTTCTTTCTGGAGAAAGCCGTTTGTCAGCCTTTTTGACAAACTCGTTTTCAAAAGTGTACGTGAGGCCCTCGGAGGAAGGATGCGCTTCTTCGTTGGCGGCGGCGCCCTTCTGGACATCGACCTCCAGAGATACTACTATGCAATCGGCATCCCTATGTTCCAGGGATACGGTCTGTCTGAGGCAACTCCGATAATCTCGGCAAACTCATTTGATCACCACATACTCGGATCTTCAGGATGCGTGGTCAAGCCGATGGAAATAAAGATTCTGGATGATAACGGCAAGGAACTCGGCTATGGAGAAAGAGGCGAAATCTGCATCAAGGGCGAAAACGTCATGGCCGGTTACTGGAAGAATCCGAGATCCACGGCTGAAACCGTCATCGACGGATGGCTGCACACTGGCGACATGGGTTACATGCGTGATGAACGCTTCCTCTATGTGGTGGGCCGCTTCAAATGCCTGCTCATCAGCTCGGATGGAGAAAAATATTCTCCGGAGCTCATCGAGGAGTCAATAGGAGAGAACTCAAAATACATCGAGAACATCATTCTTCACAACAGCCAGGACCCATATACCATTGCTCTGGTGGTGCCTCACAAGGACAATCTCAAAGCCTATGTCCAGAGTGCAAAGCCTGGTATTGACCTTGAAAGTGAGGAGGCAAAGACAATCATGCTTGAGAAGATTCAGGCTGAGATTGACTCTTACCGCAAGGGCGGCAGCAACTTCGGCGCATTCCCTGAAAGGTGGCTTCCTGCGGCTGTCTGTGTACTTCCTGAGCCTTTCACTGAGCAGAATCACATGATGAACAGTTCAATGAAGGTTGTCCGCAGGGTTGCCGAGTCTGTCTATGCTGACAGGATGGCCTACGCCTACACCCCGGAGGGGAAGAACATCGTCAACGAACAGAACCTTGCCTCCTTATAGCCTGAGGTCTCAAAATTCGTCAGTTTCGCTACATGCGAAACTGAAATATCTAAATGGAAGCTGACCAAAAGCCTGTCATATCGAATTCGGGATGGCGACTTTTTGGTCAGCTCCTTTTGTATTATGGTAGATGAAATTGGTAATTTTTGCCGAATAATTATCAAAAGGTCGAATATTCTTGATAGAATAAAATAAGGATTGCTTTTTGTAGCAGTATTCTGTTCCGAAAAAACATTATAAGAAAAGATTACTTAACATGGGAATGGAAACAAAAAACTTGCACAATTTTACGATAGAGCATCTGAAAAAGAGCCTGGCTTCTTCTAAATGTCAATGG
The DNA here is from genome assembly GCA_945827785.1 of uncultured Bacteroidales bacterium. Taxonomy (GTDB): domain Bacteria; phylum Bacteroidota; class Bacteroidia; order Bacteroidales; family UBA932; genus Cryptobacteroides. The sequence continues at coordinate 25,017 of CALZOR010000020.1, forward strand.
ATGGGGGATGACCTCTGTCTTGTTGATGTAACCTATAACGAAGGACTTCAGCCGTTCCGGCATCCTTGCCGTGTGGATGCTTTCATTGCCATGTTCTGCCTGAGGGGACATATAAGGATGACTGTCAATCTCAATGAATTTGAGATGACAGACAGCACACTCTTTCTCAGTACTCCCGGCAATATATTGAAAATCAATGAGGTAATCAGCCCAAGCGTGGAGGAACTCCACTATTTCGGAATCATAATGTCAAAAGAATTGGCAACTGCTCTTCGGGTAGATGTCAACAAGATGTTCAACGAAGGGGTCACTATGGTTGACAATCCGAGTATGAAACTCTCTCCGGAGGAAACGGCACTGGCTACAAAATACATGGAACTGCTTTCAAAGGTCATGACAATCGAAACGAATTACCGTTCGGAGGCAGTAAGTTCGCTCATCACCTCGGTCTTCTATCTGCTGGCAGGGGTCCATGCAAGAAAACTCAAGGAGCAGAATGCCGTGGTTCCGTCTTCGACCAGCCGTGGCCGTCAGGTCTTCGACCAGTTTATAAGACTTGTGGCCTCCAATTATTCGAAGCACAGGAACGTCGGCTTCTATGCGGACCAACTCTGCCTTACTCCGAAATATCTTTCAAAACTGATCAAGTCAGCAACCGGGCGTTCGGCTCCCGAATGGATTGATGCCTATGTCATCCTTGAAGCTAAGAATCTGCTCAAGTATTCTTCATCCACAATCAAGGAAATAGTATATATGCTGAATTTCCCCAACCAGTCGGTATTCTATAAATTCTTCAAGGCTCGCACCGGAATGACGCCGAGTGAGTACAGGAATTCGTAGTTTTTCTTATACTTTTAGGGCAATCCCGCCTGTTTGGATTCTTAATTTTTTCAGATTTTAAAAACTTTTCTTACAATTTTTTGCAAAAAGTTTGGATGTTGATTTTAATTTATTACCTTTGTACAAGACATCAGAATTATTTCGTGTCTATTTGTTAAGTTCGTTTTATATACGGCAGGGTTCCTTGGGGAGGGGACCCTGCCATTCTTATTATATGCAGTCGCATAACAAAGTCTGAGAGTTAAATATTTCAAATGTGAATATTTGTTTCGTATATGTTTAAATTGTGTATGTCGGTAGTGGTTTTCTGAAAATAATTCGTAACTTAGAGGCCGTTTTTCTGACCATATATAATTAAAAACATAAAATAACATGTCAAAGAACAAAAACCTACCAGCTATTATCGTGATGTTTGCGCTCTTCTTCATGATCGCGTTCGTCACCAATTTCGCCGGCTCCATGGGAGTCATCGTTACCAACCAGTTCGGCGCATCGAAGGCTCTCTCTCAGCTCGGAACCCTTGCAAACTTCATTGCCTATGCTTGTATGGGTATCCCTGCGGGAATCATTCTTAAAAGAAAAGGATATAAGTTCACAGCTCTCGCGGCCGTTATAGTCGGTCTTGTCGGCGTTGCTGTACAGTGGATTTCCGGCCCGGCTGAGTCATTCCTTGTCTATGTAATCGGCGCATTCATCGCAGGTTTCTCAATGTGTATGCTCAACATTGTCGTTAACCCTATGCTCAACACCCTCGGTGGTGGCGGAAACGAAGGTAACCGCCTTATCCAGCTCGGTGGCTCATGCAACTCAATCGGTGGAACACTTGCTCCTATCCTCCTCGGATATCTCGTCGGAGGTACAGTGGAAACAGCAACTGTAAGGGATGCTGCTCCTGCAATGATCATTGCCATGGCAATTTTCGCTCTCGCAGCAGTAATCATCGCTCTTACCAAGATTCCTGAGCCTCACATGGAGACTCCTGAAGAGAAGGCTGCACGCAAGGCCGGCAAGGTTGCAAAGGACCCTCACGGACCGCTTTCATTCCGCCACTTTGTCCTCGGCGCTCTTGCCATCTTCTTCTATGTAGGTATAGAGGTAGGTATTCCAAACACTGCCAACATCTATTTCTCCGGCATTGAGTGGGTTGGACCTGCACTTACTGGAACAATGATTGGCGCATACTGGTTCTGCATGATGCTCGGCCGTCTTGCCGGAGGTGCAGTAGGTGGAAAGGTATCTGCAAGGGCAATGCTTTCAGGCATGTCCGCCCTTGCCATCGTATTTCTTCTCTGCTTCATCTTCACTCCTGACAAGGCTTCAATCGCAATGTTCGGCAAAGAACTCCCTGTCGCATTGATTTTCGTCGTTCTCTGCGGACTTTGCACATCGGTGATGTGGGGCTCGATCTTCAACCTTGCAACTGAAGGCCTCGGCAAATATACTGCAACTGCTTCCGGAATCTTCATGACCCTCGTTTGCGGAGGCGGTATCATTCCTTTCGTACAGAACCTCCTTGCAGACAGCATTGGTTCAATCCAGAGCTACTGGCTCATCATCGGCTGTCTTGCATACCTGGTATTCTATGCTATAGTCGGAAGCAAGAACGTGAACACAGATATCAAAGTTGACTAATCAACACTAAAATTAAACTATATTATTATGGCAACAGGAACTTATGTAGTAGGAATCGATGTCGGCGGACAGACCACAAAGCTTGGAGTAGTTGATGCAAGGGGAACCGTGCTTGCACAGACTGTCATCCGCACAGATAATCATTCAACAGTTGAACCTTATATCGAAGAAGTAGCAGAGGCTGTCAACAAGATAATTGCTGATGCAAAGGCTGAAGGCGAAATCAGAGGAGTCGGAGTGGGAGCTCCTAACGGAAACTATTATACCGGAAATATCGAAAGTGCTCCGAACCTTCCGTGGGCTCACTCTACGGTTGAGTTTGCAAAACTTCTCAGCGAGGCTCTCAACGGACTGCCGGTGGCACTTACCAATGATGCCAACGCAGCGGCTGTGGGTGAAATGACTTATGGCGCTGCACGCGGAATGAAGAATTTCATCATGATTACCCTCGGAACCGGCGTCGGCTCAGGAATCGTAATCAACGGCGAGGTTGTCTATGGTCATGACGGATTTGCAGGAGAACTCGGACATACTGCCGCAGTTCGCAACAATGGCCGTGTCTGCAATTGCGGAAAGACAGGATGTCTTGAGACATACTGCTCTGCAACAGGTGTTGCCCGCACTGCTCGTGAGTGGCTGGAGCTCTCAGATGAGCCATCAGTCCTCAGAAGCCTTGATACAATTGCTTCAAAAGACGTTTACGATGCAGCAAAGGATGGCGACAAGCTTGCTCTCAAGATTTTCGAGTTCACAGGCAAGATTCTCGGCCGCTCATTTGCAGACTTCATCGCATTCAGTTCACCTGAGGCAATCGTTCTCTTCGGCGGGCTTGCAAGAGCGAAAGAGTTCCTCCTTGAACCAATCGAGAACGCCATGAATGAGAATGTACTTCCTTTGTGGAAAAACAAGGTTAAGATTGTGTTCTCTCAGCTCAAGGAGTCGGATGCTGCCATCCTCGGTGCATCTGCACTTGCATGGGAACTGTAGAAATCTCCTTACATAAATGACTGAGGGGGACCAACAAGTCTGAAAGACAGTCGGTCTCCCTCATATTCATTTGTTAATACGAATTTATCAAATAACTCAATGGAAAACAATCAGATTCAATTACCGGAAAACGCCAATCGCGAACTTAAGCCGGGGGAGGAATATACCCCTTTGCTATCCCCTAAAAAAGACTATCCTGAAGTCACGGTCTGGTCAGTTACCCTTGGCCTTGTCATGACAATCCTCTTCTCTGCAGCAGCAGCTTTCCTCGGCCTGAAAGTGGGACAGGTGTTCGAGGCTGCCATTCCGATTGCAATCATAGCGGTCGGCCTGTCAAGCGTTTTGAGAAAAAACAATGCACTGGGACAGAATGTCATAATCCAGTCTATCGGCGCGTGCTCCGGTGCAATCGTTGCAGGTGCCATTTTCACCCTTCCTGCCATATATATTCTTGACCTTGAAGTGAATTTCTGGCAGATGGTAGTTTCATCTTTGCTCGGAGGCGTTCTCGGCATCCTCTTTCTCATTCCTTTCAGGAAATATTTCGTGAAGGAGATGCATGGGAAATACCCTTTCCCTGAGGCAACTGCAACGACTCAGGTCCTTATCAACGGAGAAGGCAACAGCAAGGGAGCCCTTACCCTGCTCATAAGCGGACTTGTCGGAGGCCTATATGATTTCATCGTTTCAACCTTCGGCCTCTGGGCTGAGACCGTCACCTCCAGGATGACCGCGTGGGGAGCCGCCCTTGCAGACAATACAAAGCTCGTTGTAAAGAACAATGTGGGCGCCGCCGTGCTCGGTCTGGGCTATATAATCGGATTGAAATACTCCCTCATCATCTGCTGCGGCAGTTTCCTTGTCTGGTTTGTGCTAATTCCGCTTATCAATCTCTTCGGCGGGGAGAGCGTAATTGACCTGATGAATACTGGCCTTACAGCTTCGGTGGCATCAATGAGTGCGGAGGAAATATTCTCGACATATGCCAGACCAGTGGGAATCGGAGGCATAGCGACAGCCGGCATCATCGGCATCCTCAAATCCCTCGGAGTCATCAAATCGGCATTCTCCCTTGCCGTGAAGGAAATGGGCAGGAAGTCGGACGGCGCTGCCTCTGCGGAAAGGACACAGAAGGACCTTCCGATGACAATCATCGTCTATGGAATTGCCCTCACCCTCATCCTGGCATACGTGTTCTTCGTCTTCGGTACTGCATGCAACTGGTGGCAGGCAATAGTGGCCCTGCTCATATCTGCTGTCATCGCCTTCCTGTTCACGACCGTTGCTGCAAATGCAATAGCAATTGTCGGGTCAAACCCTGTCAGCGGAATGACAATCATGACCCTGATCATAACATCACTCGTCCTTGTTGCCATGGGTGTGACCGGAAACCTCGGAATGGTGGCTGCCGTACTTGTTGGCGGTCTTGTCTGCACGGCCCTTTCGGTCGCTGGAGCTTTCATCACGGATCTCAAGATCGGGTACTGGATCGGAACCACTCCAGCTAAGCAGGAAACATGGAAATTCCTCGGTACAGTTGTAGCGGCAGTTACCGTCTGCGGAGTGATGGTCATATTGAACAAGACCTATGGTTTTACGGGAGAAAACGCCCTTGTAGCTCCTCAGGCCAATGCCATGGCGGCGGTTATCGGGCCTATGATGAATGGCGGAAATGCTCCTTGGGCACTTTATGCCATGGGTGCGGTCATCGCTCTCGTGCTGAATTGGTGCGGTGTTCCGGCTCTCGCCTTCTGCCTGGGTATGTTCATTCCTCTTGAACTTAACCTTCCTCTTCTTGTGGGTGGCGCAGTTTCATGGTTTGTAAGCACCCGCAGCAAGGACAAGGCTGTCAACGATGCAAGAATGGAGAAAGGTACCCTCATTGCTTCCGGATTCATCGCCGGAGGTGCCCTGATGGGTGTTGTCAGCGCGATACTGAAATTTGCAAATGTGGATGTGTTCATGCAGCCATCTTCATGGACGGAGCCCGTCGCATTCATTCCTTATATAGCAATCATTGTCTTCATGACCGTCTCTTCTCTTCGAGCCGGCAGGAAATAACCCCGCAAGTGCGGATAATAATTTGAATCATGGAAAAGATATTGGACAGATTTCTCAGATATGTGGCTGTGGACACCCAGTCAGATCCTCAGTCGGAGAGCCAGCCAAGTGCCGCAAAGGAACTTGATTTGCTTCGCATCCTTCGCGATGAACTCCTCGCAATGGGTGTTGAGGCCAGCCTGGATGAATATGGATATGTGATGGCCTCTATTCCTTCAAATTGTGGCAAGGATGTTCCTGCCATAGGTTTCATCGCACATGTCGATACGTCTCCGGATGCTTCCGGTTGCGGAATCAAACCTCAGATAATCGAAAATTATGACGGCTCGGAAATTCCTCTGAAGGGAGTTGACGGCCTCTCCTTGAAAGTGTCGGATTTTCCGGAACTTCTCAACTATAAAGGTCAGACCATCATCACTACCGATGGAACAACCCTTCTGGGAGCTGACGACAAGGCTGGAGTCGCTGAAATCATGGATGCAGTCCAGTACATTGTCTCCCATCCTGAATTCAGGCATGGCCCGATAAAGATAGGCTTTACTCCGGATGAGGAAATCGGCCGTGGAGTTGTCAAATTCGATGTCAGCAAATTCGGAGCGGACTATGCCTACACTATGGACGGAGGTGCTGTCGGAGAACTTGAGTATGAAAATTTCAATGCGGCTGCAGCGGATGTCCATATTCAGGGACGCAACATCCATCCGGGCTATGCAAAGGGGAAGATGCTGAATGCCATTCTGATTGGTATGGAACTAAACGACCTTCTCCCACGGGAGCAGCGTCCGGAACTTACGTGCGGCTATGAAGGGTTCTACCATATCATTTCTTTCAACGGAACCGTTGAGGAGGCTACGTTCTCCTATATAATACGTGACCATGACATGGAACTTTATGAACAGAAAAAAGCTTTCATGGAGAAATGTGTCGCTCAGATCAACGAAAAATATGGAGAAGGCGTTGCGACCGTGAAGATCAAGCATCAGTACTATAATATGAGGAAAGTCGTGGAACCGCACATCCATATCGTTGAAAAAGCGCAGAGGGCAATGGAGATGGAGGGAATTGTTCCGGACGTGAAGCCGATTCGAGGTGGAACCGATGGCGCAAACCTGTCCTACATGGGACTTCCGTGTCCGAATATTTTTGCTGGAGGACACAATTTTCATGGGAAAATGGAGTTCGTTCCGCTTGAAAGTATGGAAAAAGCATCAAGGGTAATCTTGAATATTCTGAAGCTTTTTGCTGAGTAGCAGAAAAAGTGCTGAAATTCTCTCGAAAATTTCTTGTGTATTATTTGGGTGAATCTCAGCACTTTAAATGTTTTGGCTGAAAAAACCTCAAAAAAAAGATGCAAAAAAGTTGCAAAAATATTTGGAGGTAAAGAAAAAGTGCGTATCTTTGCAGCCCGTTTGAGAAATAACGGTAAGTTCTTTGAAAACACTGAGAGAGATAACGAGGTAAAAATCGAAATTAAGAAAAGTCTATAACAGAAACGA
>CALZOR010000021.1 GCA_945827785.1 uncultured Bacteroidales bacterium
CTCCTATACAGGCCTTCTTATGTGCATCCTTCTTCAGATTCAGACCCTGAGACCTGCGATGAAGGAATTCTTCGGACTGCGTTACGACATCTTTGATACGAGGGCCTTGGCGGTCAGCGCCTTACTTTTTGCCTTGTATTTCACGGTCACTTCATCCGTGTTGGGTTTCAACAAAGAGCAGGACAGGGTGCAGCTTTGGGCAAACCGGCTTGCGGTTGACAGGGACCTTGGTGTCGAAATCCAGCTCCGGTCCGTGGAGGATGAAATTGCCAATGATCAGGTAATCAGGATGTTGTCTTCTGTGGATAATACCATAGGAGTGATTCAGAACAGGCTTGCGGAGTCTTATCTCGGAAGGATAAAGCAGAATTACGACCTGAAGGTCAATGTGATACGGGACAACGACAGGGAGGGAATAATTTTCTTCAACCATATCCTGCGCGACGCCACCCCGATTGCAGACGGGTCGAGATTCCTCTTCCTGAACGACGAGAACGGCAACAACTGCTACATGGGTGCCTTCCTCTTCTGGGTAGAAAATAGCGGTGTGATACGTCTTCTCGTGACTCTCGACTCTGTTGCCAACAGGGAGGACAGGGGATATGACACCATACTCAGCAAGTTCTCCCCGATGGGCGACGTCAACATACCCCATTATTATTCCTATGCCAAATATATCAATGACCACCTGATTTCATATAAAGGAAACTTCCCTTATCCTACTTCTTTTGTCAATGACCAGGGACCGTTGCGCAGCAACAAGATATATATAAACAGGAAAAGGGGCTATGTCCATTTCTCGACGAAGGTCGGTGACGGGGAAATGATCACCCTGTCAAGGCAGAAACGCAGCCCGATGTCTTTTTTCACAGCCTTTTCCTACCTCTTCCTCGCCCTCACCTTCATCCTTATGATGTTTTCCAGGGCAGGTCACCGGAACAGGGCGTTCAAGAGCAATTATTTCCGCAGGCGCATAAACTCGATTCTCTTCGGGTCGGCAATCCTGATACTTGTGAGCATGATGTCCATCAGCGTCATCTTCGTGTATAAGAGAAACGAGGCAAACATGCAGAATCTCATGTCCACGAGAATCAGCACCGTGCAGGCACTGCTCAATGCAAGGACCAGAAACATGCAGGACTGGCAGGAAATGCTGAATCAGGACTTCGCATCGGCAATCGAGACCATCAGCAACACCACCAAGTCCGACATGACCTTCTACACTCCTGCGGGTCTGGTCTTCCGCTCGACTTCGCCGGAGGTATTCGAGAAGATGATTCTCGGTTGCAGAATCGACCAGGATGCATTCTACAACATAACCTATCTGCATCAAAGGTATTACATCCATGCTGAAAAGGCAGTCAATGTGGGCTATTGGTCACTCTATGCCCCGATTGTCAACGAATCCGGCAAGCTACTTGCAATCCTGAGTGTCCCATACACCGAGAAGAGCTATGATTTCAGGCGTGAAACCATCATCCATGCTTCGATGATTCTGAACATATTCCTGCTCCTGCTCATCGGATCCCTGCTTTTCAGCACCAGGGAGGTGAACCAGCTTTTTGCTCCGCTGGTGGAAATGGGAAAGAAGATGAATGTGGCTGACGTGCATAATCTCGAATACATCGAATACAACAGGCAGGATGAGATTACCTCCCTCGTCGAGGCATACAACAGGATGGTAAAGGTACTTTCGGATTCGACGACAAAGCTTGCACAGGCCGAGAGGGACAAGGCCTGGAGCCAGATGGCCCGTCAGGTTGCCCATGAAATCAAGAATCCTCTTACTCCTATAAAACTTGAAATACAAAGACTTATAAGGCTAAAACAAAAGAACAATCCGGCCTGGGAGGAGAAATTCGACAAGGTTGCAGGTGTGATTCTTGAGCATATCGACATCCTTACTGAAACTGCAAACGAGTTCTCGACCTTCGCCAAGCTCTACAGTGAGGAACCAGTTCTGATTGATCTCGACAGGACGCTCAAGGACCAGATTCTGATATTCGATAACAAGGAGAATGTCTCAATTCAGTATTTCGGTCTTGAGAATGCCTTTGTCATGGCACCGAAACCGCAGCTGATAAGGGTGTTCGTCAACCTGATTACCAATGCAATCCAGGCTGTTGAAATCCAGCAGAATGAAGTTGCGGAGAGGGGAGAGGTGCCGTCAGTCGGCAGAGTGTCCATCTGCTTGAGACACAGCACGAAAGACGGCTATTACGACGTGGTTGTAGATGATGACGGTCCGGGAGTCAGTGACGAGAATCTCGACAAGCTCTTCACCCCGAACTTCACGACAAAGAGCGCCGGCACTGGCCTCGGTCTGGCAATCTGCCGCAACATCATCGAGAAATGTGACGGTTCCATCCGCTATTCACGCTCTTATGCCCTCGGCGGCGCTTGTTTTACGGTGACCTTGCCCAAAACGACTCTCAGAGCCTGAACGTCACAGGCTTGAGTCCAGGCTCTGATGCAGGCCTAAACGTAGGCCTTGACGTCGGCTGCCGTTATTCTGCTGCCTGAGAGGATGAGAAGCCTTTCCACGACATTGCGCAGCTCGCGGATGTTGCCTGTCCAGCTGCGGTCAACGAGAAGCTGCATCGCATCGGAGTCAATTTCTCGTTTCGGCATTCCGGTCTCGTCGCAAATCTGCCCGATGAAATAGTTCACCAGCAGCGGAATGTCGCTTTTGCGCTCATCAAGCGAAGGTACGTTTATCACAATGACGCTGAGTCTGTGGTAGAGGTCTTCGCGGAAATTGCCTTTCGCTATTTCTTCCCTGAGGTTCTTGTTGGTTGCTGCTAGCACCCTGACATCCACGTTTATGTCCTTGTCGCTGCCCACCCTGGAAAGTTTCTTTTCCTGGAGCACGCGCAGTACCTTTGCCTGTGCAGCGAGTGACATGTCTCCGATTTCATCGAGGAAGAGGGTGCCTCCGTCTGCCTGCTCGAACTTGCCCTTATGCTGTTTTATCGCCGAGGTGAATGCTCCCTTTTCGTGCCCAAAAAGTTCGCTTTCAATGAGTTCCGACGGTATTGCCGCACAGTTTACCTCTATGTAAGGCATGGTGCTGCGGTTGCTTTTCTGGTGGAGGTTGCGGGCTACGAGTTCCTTGCCGGTACCGTTGGAACCAATGATAAGTACGCGTGCGTCGGTCGGAGCTACCTTCTCAATCATGTCCCTGATATGCATCATGGGCTCAGATTCCCCGATCATCTCCTGTCCATAGACTTTTTTCTTGAGAATCTTTGTCTCCTTGACAAGGGAAACCTTGTCCGTGGCGTTCTTGATGGTAATGAGTATCCTGTTGAGGTCCAGCGGTTTCTGGATGAAATCAAAGGCGCCCTTCTTTATGCATTCTACAGCCGTGTCGATGTCTCCATGACCCGAAATCATCACAACGGCGGCATCGGTTCCCATCTGGATGAGTTTGTCGAGAACTTCCATCCCGTCCATTTCCGGCATCTTTATGTCACAGAAAATAACGCTGTACTTCTCTTTTTCAACCATTGAAATGCCTTCATGGCCGTTCCCGGCCACTTCCACGTCATATCCTTCGTCTGAAAGTATTTCCTTAAGCGAGTTCCTGATGGAACGCTCGTCGTCTATTATCAGGATTTTCATCATATTCGTTTCTCAAATTGACATTGATTGCACAAATATCGTCAATTTTGGGCTTTTGAGCAAAAAATTGTATTTTTGCCTTCCTATTTAGGAATCCGTCCGCATGTTGCGGAGCTACTTTTTTTAACATCTATGCAGATACCTGACATAATCATCGCCGTTGACGGCTACTCTTCCACAGGCAAAAGCTCATTTGCAAAGCAGATTGCAAAGGAGTTCGGCTTCACTTATCTCGATTCCGGGGCACTATATCGCGGTGTTACCCTTTTTGCCATGGAAAACGGATTCATTGATGACGACTGCAAGATTGACGTTGAGGCACTTGATGCTGCATTGAAGGGCCTCGACCTGCATTTCGGCCCTCAGGGCACATACATCGGCTCCAGATGTATCGAAAGCCGTATACGTTCCCTCGACGTGGCATCGAAGGTCAGTCCGATTGCAACCGTCCCTCAGATACGCTCCTTCGTTGACGGCAAACTCAGGGAAGCCGGAAGCCGCAAGAGGGTAGTGATGGACGGAAGGGACATCGGCACAACGGTGTTCCCTGATGCTGAACTCAAGCTTTTCATGACTGCGGACCCTCTTGTCAGGGCACAGAGAAGAGCCGCTGAAATGGCTTCAAAGGGCGATGTGGCAAGTCTGGATGAGGTCCTCCGGAACCTGCAGGAGAGGGATTACATCGATTCCCATAGGGAAACTTCTCCTTTGACTCAGGCTCCCGATGCAATAGTTCTGGACAATTCAAACATGACTCCTGCCCAGCAGATGGACTGGCTGAAGGAAATCATTTCAGATAAATTTGGGTGCTGATATGCTGAAGGTTGATATTGACAGGAATTCAGGATTCTGTGCGGGTGTAATCAGTGCCATCTCCAAGGCTGAGGAGTTTCTTGATGATGCTTCCGGCCCTGGGCGTTTGTACTCTCTCGGATCCATAGTCCACAATGATGCGGAGCTCTCCCGTCTTGAAGGGAAGGGGTTGGTGACCATAGATACAGAAGATCTCGAAATTATGAATCCTATTCAGGGTGAGACTCTTCTGATCAGGGCCCATGGGGAACCTCCAAGGACATACAGCCGGGCAGCGGAACTGGGATTAAAGGTAATAGACTGCACCTGCCCCGTGGTGCTGAAACTTCAGAAACGCATCCGTGAGGCTTATCTCGAGGCCAGGGCGTCCGGAAGAGGACAGATACTGATTTTTGGCAAGCCAGGTCATGCAGAGGTTCTTGGACTCCTCGGACAGACAGAGGGTGAGGCACTTGTCGTTGAAAACCTTCAGTCTCTCGAAAATCTTGTAAATCAGGGAGTTGTCTCCCTTGACCAGCCGATAGAAATCTTCAGCCAGACTACAAAGAGCCCTTCTGAATATGAACAGCTTTGCCAGTGGCTCAGCGGGAGGGTGGAACAGCTTCGAACCCACAATACAATCTGCCGTCAGGTTGCTACCCGCCATGCAAACCTTTCCGCCTTTGCAATGGAGCACGACATCATAATCTTCGTTTCCGGAAAGGCGAGCTCCAACGGGAAGGTGCTCTGCGACCTCTGCAAGGGGGTAAATATCAGGACATATCATATAGATTCTCCTTCGGATCTGAAAAAAGAGTGGTTCCGTCCGGATGACAAGGTCGGAGTCTGCGGAGCCACGTCAACTCCCAAATGGCTGCTTGAACAGACGGCTTCCTGCATAGGCGAAATCGGGAAAAACCAGTGATGCTTCTGTGAAATTTCAAAATTTCTTGCGAGAAAACATACATTTTTTTATTTTTGCAGCCGAATTTGCAAATAATTATTAACTAATATATTTATGGCAACAACAGCTGATTTCAAAAACGGACTTTACATCAATTACAACGGCAAACCATGCTCAATCGTATGGTTCCAGCATGTGAAACCTGGTAAAGGTCCTGCTTTCGTCAAGACAAAACTCCGCAACCTTGAGAACGGTCGTATCCTTGAGAATACTTTCACCGCAGGTGCAAAGATCGAGACCATCAACGTGGAGAGAAGACCTTATCAGTTCCTTTACAAGGATGAGGACGGATTCAACTTCATGCATGAAGAGACTTACGAGCAGATTCACCTCGGAACCGACCTCGTTGACAATGCAGACCTCATGAAGGAGGGCCAGCATGTGGAGATGATGTTCCTTGCCGATGAGGAAAGATGCCTCACCTGCGAGCTTCCTACCTATGTTGAGCTTGAAGTGACCTACACTGAGCCTGCAGTCAAAGGTGATACTGCATCTACCAACGCTCTCAAGGAGGTTACTCTTGAGACTGGTGCAATCATCATGGCTCCTCTGTTCATCAACCAGGGCGAGAAGATCCGCGTAAACACAACTGACCGTTCATACGGCGAGCGTGTAAAATAGTTAACTTACTGTGCGACAAACCGGTAGAGAATTTCTCCGGTCTGTCGTGCAGGAGCTTTGGTCGAGGCTGAGAAGCGGGACAGACGTGCTGCACGTATTGCAAAGTCCCTCAGACATTTATCATCGGCAGAGACCGCATCCAGGACCTTCGCATTAAGTACTTTCCCAGAAGGGTCAACAGTGATTATTACGGTTACGTCACCTGAGCCCAGGCATCTGTATGCCGGGATTTTCAGGTGACTTGCTTTTCGTCCGTCAAGAGTGTAGGATACGACGGAAGGTCCTGAATATTCTTTTGCAGAGGAGTCGTCTTTCCTCTGATGCTGCATCTGCACCGTTTCTTCCCTTGCGTCCTCCTCGATGCCATCCTTCTGACCATCCTTGAGTTCCTGTGCAAGCCTTGCCGCATCCTTGTAGAGCTGGTCGGCATCGGTCCCGCGGTCGTCTTTAAGGGTGCTGCCTGCATCGACGGCGATGTTCCTGACTTGTGATTGCGGAGCATCCTGTGCCGCCCTTATCATGTCATCGAGCTTCCTGCTGATGTCTTCCTTGAAAATTTCCTCTCTCTGCTGCCTCTCAATCTCTTCCTGTTTTGAGAAATCCAGAACAAAACTGGTCTCTGGTTTGAGGCTGTTGTCAATTCCTACGGCAAGCAAGACAATAATCACCGTGAGATGGAATATCACGGTGATATACAGTCCTGCCTTATTTTCTTTACGGAGTTTCAATTTATTTCTTGCAATTGGCCAGCGATTTTTCGATTGTTGCAGAAATTACATCAATAGCTACCTTGTTATGGCCTCCCTGCGGGATGATGATGTCTGCATAGCGCTTGCTCGGCTCGATGAACTGGAGGAACATCGGCTTCACCGTCTTGGTGTATCGGTCGATTACCCATTCCACCGTCTTGCCCCTTTCTATTATATCCCTTGACATTACCCTCATAAGCCTGTCGTCATCATCTGCATCGACGAATATCTTGATATCCATCTGTTTACGCAGCTTCGAGCAGGTGAAGATGAGGATTCCTTCAACGATGATGACATCGGCAGGAGCCACGGTCACCGTCTCGTCTTGCGAACGCGAACAGGTGATGTAGGAATAGACGGGCTGCTCGATTGTCTTTCCTTCCTTCAATTCCTTCAGATGCTGGCAAAGCAGATCGAAATCAATCGAATCCGGGTGATCGAAATTATGCTCCTTCTTCTCCTGCTCGGTGCAGTGGCTGAGGTCTTTGTAGTACGAATCCTGAGGGATGACAACCACTCTGTCCTTTAGCTGTTCAGTAATCGCTTTTACTACTGTTGTTTTTCCTGAGCCGGAGCCTCCGGCTATTCCTATGATCAGCATGACTTATCGGTTTTTGTTATGCAATCTGTTAATATTCAGCGTTCTTTGGTGTGCGTGGGAAAGGAATCACGTCACGGATGTTGCTCATTCCGGTAACGAAGAGGAGCAGACGCTCGAATCCGAGGCCGAATCCGCTGTGAGGAACGCTTCCGAAACGCCTTGTGTCGATGTACCACTCAAGTCCTCTGCGGCTCATGCCGAGCTCACTGATACGGTTCTCGAGCTTTTCAAGGGATGCTTCCCTTTCGGAACCTCCGATGATTTCTCCAATCTTAGGGAAGAGCACATCCATTGCGCGCACTGTTTTGCCGTCCTCGTTCTGCTTCATGTAGAAGGCCTTGATATCCTTTGGATAGTCGGTCAGGATGACAGGCTTCTTGAAATGCTGCTCAACGAGATATCTTTCGTGCTCGCTCTGAAGGTCCGTGCCCCAGCCGACCGGATATTCGAAACTGGTGCCGTTCGCAATAGCCTCTTCGAGAATCCTGATACCCTCGGTGTAAGGAAGGCGTACAAACTCAGTGTCGGCAACACTTTCAAGGCGGCTGATGAGTTCGTTGTCGTATCTGTCGTTGAGGAACTTGATGTCGTCCATGCAATTGTCAAGCGCATGTTTCACAAGGTATTTGATGAATTCCTCGGCAAGGTCCATATTGTCCTTGATGTCGTAGAATGCCATTTCCGGCTCAATCATCCAGAACTCTGCCAGGTGGCGCGGAGTATTTGAGTTCTCTGCACGGAAAGTAGGACCGAAGGTGTAAATCTCGCCGAGAGCAGTTGCTCCGAGCTCGCCCTCAAGCTGTCCGCTGACAGTCAGGCTTGTCTCTTTGCCGAAGAAATCCTTTGTGTAGTCAACCTCACCTTTCTTGTTGCGAGGCACGTTTTCAAGGTCGAGGGTTGTCACCTTGAACATCTGGCCTGCACCCTCGCAGTCAGAAGCCGTGATGAGAGGGGTGTGGAGATATACGAATCCTTTCTCGTTGAAGAATTTATGGATTGCGAAGGCCATCTGGTTGCGGATTCTGAGGATTGCACCGAATGTGTTTGTCCTCGGTCTCATGTGGGCAACCGTTCTCAGATATTCGAAAGAGGTATCCTTTTTCTGGAGAGGGTATCTCATAGGGTCGCACTCTCCGTAGATTTCGATTTCGCCGGCCTGGATTTCAACGCTCTGTCCGCTTCCGACAGACTCCACAAGGTCTCCGCTCACACGGATAGCGGCGCCAGTCGTAATCTTTGTAAGAAGAGACTCCTCGAATGCCGTCTTGTCCACTACAATCTGTATATTATTTATAGTCGAACCGTCATTGAGGGCGATGAATGCCACATTCTTATTTCCTCTCTTTGTCCTTACCCAGCCCTTGACTGTTACTTTCCGGCCTGCTTCGCATTTGAGCAGGTCTTTGACTTTGATTCTTTTTTCCATCTTAGATTATTGTTTTGTGGGCTTATTCAGCCAGAATTTTCCCTTTGATCTGTGTATTGTCCATCCTTCCGCAGAATTTCTCTGCTCCCTTTCCTATTGCATAGATAGGGACGTTGTCGCCAGTGTGGTCTGATGTCGTCCAGCCTATTCTTGATGCATCGTTAAGCTTTCTGTTGTCTTCCTGATTCAGAGTATTGGTGCAACCAGCAGCCTCAAATGCGCTTACAAGCGGCTCCCAGTCAACTGAATAGAGATGGGTGTCTCCGCTTCCAACGCTTGAGCCGCCAGTGGCATGGTCGGCTGTCACGACTATCAGCGTCTCATCCGGATGCTTCAGGTAGAATTCGTATGCCTTCCTGACTGCATTGTCAAATTCGAGGATTGTCATCACTGTTGGCATTGTCTTCTTAGCGTGTGCCGCCCAGTCGATTTCTCCTCCTTCGCACATGATGAAGAACGGGTCTTCCCCAAACTTGTCAAGGGCATTTTCAAGGAACTGGCTGATTGACATATGTCCTTCAGGTACAGGCGCTCCTGCAAAATAGGTCATTGGCTCGACATTTTTGTTGTATGGCTCGCACATGACCACCCTGTCCTCCTTTGAGGTTGCCTTGAATTCTTCCTGGGAATAGCATACCTTCATGCCGTTTTCTGCGAGGTAGTCGCCAATATATTCTCCTGCTTTGTTCTTATGCTTCTTGAAACCGTTCCCGGCCACGAAATCAAAGCCTGAATTTGCGATTGACTGGGCAATCTCATACCCGTTTCCGCGTGAAGAATTGTGGGCGTAGAACACTGCAGGAGTTGCATCATTCATTGGTACTGAGGTCATTATGCCGATTCTGTAGCCTTCTGCCTTCAATATTTCAGCAATTGACGGATGTGCTACGGTGTCGGCATCCACTCCGATGAACCCGCTTCTTGTCTTGTATCCGGTTGCGATTGCAGTTCCGGCAGCTGCCGAGCAGGTGATATTGCTCTCAGCCGTGTAATTTGTCACGTCACCCTGATAAGGGAAGGTTGTGAATGTCAGCTGTTCTCCGCCGAATTTCCCGGCCTTGTATGACAGGTAAGATTCTGTAATGAATACATTTGTATGACCCATCCCGTCACCGATAAACAGGAAGATGTATTTTGCTTTTGCTTCTTCTGTCGGATTGTTGCATGAAGTCATCATGACCTGACCGATGAGAACGGCAATGAGGATGTATAAATATTTCGCTTTCATGTATCTGGGGTTTTAAATCTCACAAAAATACCATTTTTTCTTCAATCTTCCACCCATTTGACAAATAAAAAAGCAGTCCCGTGCGGAACTGCTTTCTTACATACTATATAGAACAGCTTATTCAGCTGCTTTTCTTGCTGAGTACATGATTTTGAGTGCTGAACATCTGCGGAGCTCCTGCTTCACGTCTGTCACGATACCCATCCTTGTGTTCTCATCTGCCCTGAGGGCTACGGTCATGAACTGCCTGTCTGCTTCACTCATCGCATCGCGCTCAGCTGCGATAAAGTCACGAATCTCATCCACAGTCTTGAAAGAGTCATTGAGCTGGATACGTGCATCGTTACCGTACTGTGCCTGAAGGTGTCTTACAGGTGTTCCGATGTTGATGTATGAAGTCAGGTCTTTTCTTTCAAGCTTTGCAACTTCAGTTGCTTCAGGGAGTTTGACAACGACTTTGTTCTCAGTTTCACGCATCGTGGTTGTCACCATGAAGAAGAACAGAAGCATGAACACGATATCGGAAAGGGAAGATGTCGTGATTGCCGGCATCCCTTTTTTCCCACCTTTACTGAATTTTGACATATTCTTGTTCTCCTATTTATTTTTTGGCGATATCCTTAGGCTCTGCCTCAGAAATGTTCTGCGGTATTGCCTTTCTTACGATTGCTTGCTTCTCCTCATCAAGCTGTGCATACTTCTTTCCAAAATTGCTCATTGACCACTCATCACGGAGTTCGTTGATTGCTCCTACGAGCTCGTTCTGAACAGCGATGTATGCCTGGTAGCTGGTACCACGGTCATTCTGGAGAGAGATGACACCTTTTGAAACCATGCAAGGACCATATCCTTCAATATCAATCTCCTGTTTTTCAGGAAGTTCAGGATTGTTTGCAGGGTTTGAGAGGAACTCTTTGACTTTGTCTCTCAGTTGGCTGACATGGATAGGCTCACTACCAGCAAGAAGTCTGTCCGCGGAGTTGATCTTCACGATGATGATGTTACGACGGTTCACCTTCTGGTCCTCGACTTTCTGATTCTTGTCCGGCATAGGCGGGAGACGACGGTTAAGACCCATATCCTGGTTCATGGTCGTTGTCATCAGGAAGTAGCAAAGAAGGAGGAACGCAATGTCCGCAGTCGAACTTGAGTTGATTTCTGGTGTCTTTTTTGCCATAATGTCAGTTATTTACGAGTTGCGGAAACAATTGCGCCAACAATGATTGATACAATTGAAAGGCCGCAGCAGAGGTAGGTAAGATTCAGAAGTGTATCAGTGAACTTGAGTGTCGCATCTGACACAGGTTCTCCAAGATATCCTACTGCCGGAGTTCCCGGAGCGAGGAAATATGCGCCAGCGATGACAGCTGCAGCACCAACAAGGTAAAGTCCGAGTTTGAGAAGGGATTTAGGATTGTTGATTGCTGTAATCACAACGGCACCGAGGATAACGGCTACGATTGCGATAGCTACCATTGCGTACGCATAGAAGAGCATGGTGTCAACCGGAGCGTCGTTGTTGCTTTCAAACCCTACGATGAATCCGTAGAAGCTGGCAACGACACCAAGGATGAACAGTGCCCATGATATCCATTTGATTATTTTTGCGTACATTGTTGTGTCAATTATTTGTTAGCCTGATATTTTACCAAAACGTCAACCATTGAGATTGATGCATCCTCCATTTCGATGGTGAGTGAGTCAATCTGAGAAAGGATGTAGTTGTAGAAAATCTGAAGGATAACGGCAACGATCAAACCGCCGACGGTGGTGATCAAAGCGACCTTCATACCTCCTGCTACGACGTTTGGTGACATATCACCTGCAACCTGGATAGCGTCGAATGCCTGGATCATACCGATAACTGTTCCCAAGAATCCGAGAGAAGGTGCGATTGCGATGAAGAGTGAAATCCATGAAAGACCTTTTTCCATCTGGCTCATCTGAACTGAACCATAAGAAACGATAGATTTTTCAACAGTCTCGATGCCCTGGTCCATACGGAGAAGACCCTGATAGAAAATGCTTGCAACAGGTCCGCGAGTGTTACGGCATACTTCTTTAGCAGCCTCAACTCCACCTTCTGCGAGAGCTTTCTCTACATTTGCAAGGAGCTTCTTAGTGTTAGTTTTAGAGAAACCGAGGTAGAGGATACGCTCGATTGCAAGAGCAAGACCAAGGATAAGGCAGGCGATAACCAGAGCCATGAAGCCGGCACCACCCTCGATGAATTTGGTCTTGAGAGCCTGATGCATAGGAACCTCTTCTGGTCCGTCAAGTGCATCGGCTGCAGGAGCTGCCACTTCAGTTGCTGCGGTCTCAGCAGCCTCGTCCTGTGCTGCTGCATTCTGTGCAGAAAAGGCCATAAGGCCGATTACTGCCAAAAACATGAAAAATTTTTTCATAATTGTTTTTGTGTTGTTTAATTAATTAAAGTTGTTGTATTGTTTCTTTTGTATTGATTTCTTTGGCTCATGGCACTCCGCCACCCAAAATGCGGTGCAATTTAGCAATTAATTTTCATTCGGCAATAATTATTTTGATATTTCGCCTCTGAGATTCGTTTCGAGATATTTTTTCACATCGGTATCCGACTCGATTTCTCCCATCAGATAGAACAGTTTTGCAAGTGCGCTTTCAGTTGTGCTGTCATATCCGTTCACGACCCCGGCTTCCTTCAGACCCTTTCCCGTGGCATAGATTTCCATATTGACTCCGCCTGCAATGCATTGAGTCACATTGAGAAGGATTTTTCCCATCGCCGCCGCTTCACGCACCATTGACAGGAACCATCCTTTCGACGGTGCATTGCCGGCTCCGTAGGTCTCGATGATGACTGCCCTTGTCTGTGTCCCGCAGAGGATTTCCCTGACCACGCTTGGTGTTATGCCGGGGTGAATCTTGAGAATCGACACTCTTGTGTCGAGCTTGTTGTGGAAAATAGGCTTAGAGTTCCAGTCTTCCGGAATACGGATTGCCGGAGTATTGTATTTTATGCTTATGCCGGCCTCGGCAAGAAGGGGCCAGTTTGCCGAACGGAAGGCCCTGAAATTGTCGGCATTTATCTTGGTGGTCCTGTTTCCCCGCATGAGCACGTTGTCGAAGCAGATGCACACTTCCGGCACCCTTGCATGGCCCTGTTCATCTTTTGCAGATGCAATTTCGACTGCAGAGATCAGATTTTCCTTCCCGTCCGTCCTCGGGGCTCCGATAGGAAGCTGGCTTCCGGTGAAGATAACGGGCTTGGTCAGCCCTTCAATCATGAAACTCAGTGCCGATGCGGAATATGCCATCGTGTCGGTTCCATGCAGGATGACAAAGCCGTCGTAATTGTCGTATTCTTCTTCGATAAGCCTTGTAAGTTCAAGCCAGTTGGATGGCTCGACGTCGGACGAGTCTATCAGAGGCGAAAATGTCCGGGAGTCAATCTTGCAGGCAAATTTGCCGAGTTCCGGCACCTCCGAAAGAATCTGCTCGAAATCGAAGGGCTTGAGTGTCTGCTCCACGGGGTCTTCCTTCATTCCGATCGTACCTCCGGTATATATCAGCAATATGGCTGATTTGCTGTGTTTTGATGACTGAATCATATATTGAACAATGTTTCTGCGTTTGTCGAGGTCTGTGATGCAACTTGCTCAAGGCTGCATCCCTTGATAATGGCGAGCCTTTCTGCTATGAATGGAATGTACGCGCTTTCATTGCGCTTGCCTCTGAAGGGTACGGGAGTGAGGTAGGGGGAGTCAGTTTCGAGAAGAATCCGCTCAAGCGGGATGTCCTTGACGGTTTCGGCGATTGATGCCTTCTTGTATGTAAGGACTCCTCCGATTCCGACCAGCCAGTCTCCAAGCCTTTCAATCTGGCGGAAGGTCTCGATGCTTCCGCTGAATGCATGCATTACGCCCCTTAGACCTCTGCCACGGAAATCTTCGAGAATGTCAAGTATCGCTTTTGTAGATTCTCTGGAATGAATGATTACAGGGAGGTCCCTTCGGGCCGCCAGATCGAGCTGAGCCCTGAGAGCCTCCTGTTGCTGGGAAACAAATTCCGTGGACCAGTAGAAATCGAGGCCTATTTCACCTATGGCCTTGATGCCGGTCTCTTCGCATTGGAAGATTTTGTCAAGTTCCTCCTGGTAGTCTTCTTTCACGGAGGTGGGGTGAAGTCCCAGGCATGGGAATGTAACAGAAGGGTGTCTTCTGGTGAAACTGAACATTGATTCGCGTGTCGAAGAGTCAATGTCAGGGACAATCATGCGGCCCACTCCTGCATCCGTCGCCCTCCGTACGGCGTCATCCTCTTCTCCAAGAAAGGCTTCGTCGTACAGATGTGTATGTGTATCAATAAATTGCAACATGAGAAATTCCGATTCCCTTTTCAAGGGCCTGCAAATGTACTCATTTTTGTTGGTTTAGACATCATTTCATGGATTTGTTGATGGTGCATCTTTGGAGCAGGTCGGTGCAGATGAGTCCGTCGGTTTCCAGAATACCCGTGTATTTGAGTACTTCCTGGTAACGCAGCCCGGTACATTCGGCTAGTTCCTCTATTGTTATACCCCTTTTTCTTCTTATGTTCATCAGGATTGCCGACATCATCCCGATGCTGTCCGTTGAATAGCCTTCTCCATACATGGTGCTCAGGTCGATGACGCTGTTTTTCTCGCTGCCGCTGGAAGGGATTTTCCTGAGTCCGAGTTCGCTTGCAAACTTGTCAAGGTCCACAATCGGGGCTGCGGTATTGTTCCTTATAAGAATATTGCATCCCTGGGATCTCGGGTCATCAATCCTTCCAGGTAGCGCATAGACGCTCCTGTTATAGGAAAATGCAAGGGATGCAGTCATCATTCCTCCGCCTTTTGCCTTCGATTCTATCAGGATCGTGGCTTCGCTCATGCCCGCAATTATCCTGTTTCTCCGCAGAAAATGCACGGCCAGAGGTGCGGTGCCTGGAGGGTAGTCGGTAACAAGCGCACAGCCTGGAGTCCCGGCGATTTTCTGACCAAAAGAATAATGCCTTGACGGGTAAATCTGTTCCGGCCCGGTTGCCATGACTCCTATTGTGGAAAGTCCGCATTCGACCGCAGTCCGGTGAGCACATATATCCGTTCCCAGCGCAAGCCCGCTGACGATGACGGGCTTGTCTCTGGTTCCGGACAGGGCCTCCACAATGTTTTCGCACCACTCTGTCCCGTATGGGGAAATGTCCCTTGTGCCTACGATGGAAATGAACCTGCGTTTCGGAAACAATTCATTTTCCGGTGATCCGCTTCTAATATATATGCCGACCGGAGCATCCTCGCATTCCTTCAGAAGCGCAGGATAGCTGTCCTCCGTGTGGCTGATGAAGGCAATACCCGTCTGCTCCAGTTCCTCAAGTTCCTTTTCGGCAGTCCTGACTGCAGCGGCGGTAATCTGCCCGTGGTATCTGGAATACGGCCCCAGCATATCATCAATTTCCCTGACCGGAGCCCGGAAAACTTCGGCGGCGCTGCCTTTGTGCGAAATCAGTGCGAGCGCAATCCTCGGTTCGAACCCGAAAATGCGTCCGAGGGCGCAGGAGCATGCTTTTTCTTCTTTGTTGTCCATTCTGTGCAGTCTGATGTTTGCTGCAAATGAACGGAAAACCGGCCTTCCGGACAAGCCCTGAAGGTCGGTTTTTCTGTTTTAATAAATTTATTTTTCTGTTTTAATAAATTCCGGGCGTTTTCAGATGTCTGAATCTGCCGTCCCTTATCAGATATTATAAGTTTCGCTACTTGATAGACATCAATCAGATAATAAGGAGAGCATCGCCATAAGGCCCGAACTTGTAGTCCTGCTCAAGGGCAGTCTTGTAGGCCTTCATAACTTTTTCATAGCCTCCGAAAGCAGCTACGGACATGAGCATGGTGGAACCCGGACGGTGGAAGTTGGATACAATCGAATCCGGAATCGCAAACCGGTATGGCGGGAAGATGAACTTGTTGGTCCATCCGTCATAGGCATTCACCTCGTCATTGGTCGTCACATAGGTTTCAAGCCCTCTGATGACTGTAATGCCGACTGCGCAGACTCTGTGCCTGTTTCTCTTGGTCTTGTTGATTAGCTCGGCTGCCTCAGGGGTGATGATAAGCCTCTCGGAATCCATCTTATGTTTGGAAAGGTCCTCGACATCCACCTCGCGGAAATGTCCGATACCCATGTGAAGGGTGATGAATGCTTTGTTTATGTCCTTGAGAATCATTCTGTTGAAGAGCTCGCGGCTGAAGTGGAGGCCGGCGGCAGGCGCTGATACGGCTCCCTCGTGTGCTGCGAAGATGGTCTGGAAGTTTTCCTTGTCCTCTTCTGTAACGGTCTTCTTCACCCAGTCCGGGACAGGAGTCTCGCCAAGACTGAAAAGAGTCTGCTTGAAGTCTTCGTAGCTTCCATCATAAAGAAAACGGAGCGTGCGGCCTCTCGATGTGGTGTTGTCGATTACTTCGGCAACCAGACTCTCGTCCTCTCCGAAATAGAGTTTGTTTCCAATTCTGATTTTTCTCGCGGGATCGACTATGACGTCCCAGAGCCTCTGCTCCTTGTTCAGTTCCCTGAGCAGGAATACCTCGATGCTTGCTCCTGTCTTTTCCTTGTTTCCGTAAAGTCTTGCAGGAAATACCTTTGTGTCATTCAGAACGAAGGTGTCTCCTTTGCCGAAATACTCGATGATGTCCTTGAAGAGTCTGTGCTCAATCTCGCCGGTATCCTTGTGGAGAACCATGAGCTTACACTCATCGCGCCATCTCGGCGGCTCTTGTGCAATCTTTTCCGCAGGCAGGTGGAACTGAAATTGTGAAAGTTTCATTTCTGTCATTGTATATGAATCAAATTGCGTTCGATAAATAAAGCCATATCACAATATTATACGAAAATTTCATGCAATTGTTTCACTATTAGACGGAAAAATGCGAAAAATTACACCTTGGCCTCTTTGAAAACTTCCTGGATTGACGGATAGGTGTTGGTCAGAAGGAGCGGAAGGCTGGATTTTGCGACCCAGGCTGCCTTCGAAATGTCTTCTTCTCTCTGTGGCGTAAGGTCGGTCGGGTCGGCATGGAGCATGTCATACCACCACGTGTGCTTGAGGTGCCATATCCCGTCCCGGCGGTAACAATGGTCTGTGATGCATATCAGGTCCTTGAGAATCAGGTCGTTGATCCCGGTTTCCTCGCTGACTTCCCTCAGTGATGTGGTGCCTATGTCCTCGCCCTCTTCCTGATGTCCCTTCGGAAGGTCCCAGAGCCCGTTCCTGCTTATGAGCAGATAGTCGCCCCTGCGGTTGCGGACAAGGCCGCCTCCGGCGTTGACCTGCTTGAATTCGGAGCATATCATCCGGTATGTGGCCTCCGGGTCCGATGACGGTATATAGATTCTGTAAAGCGAGTCGGACACCTCGAACATATTGATGAAGGCGTGCACGTCTGAACTTGATGCAAGGCTCACCAATATTGCATTCGGGTCCGAAAGTGCCTGTTCGTCCGGAGGACAGATGACAATGCAACGTTTTTCAAAGTATATTTTATGCATTACAGATATAATTTACTAACTTTGCAAAGATACCGTTTGACAAAACGGTATGCAAATATAAACAGAAAAATTACTTATATGGAATCAATTGTGAATGTTGAAAAGGCTGTGGCAAAGTCTCTGCTGGATATCAAGGCTGTGATGCTCAGACCTGATGAGCCTTTTGTGTGGGCCTCCGGATGGAATTCCCCTATTTATTGTGATAACAGAAAACTACTGTCAGATCCTCAGGCCCGTGAGAATATTTGTCTCTGGATGGCAGAGATCATCCGTGAAAAATATGCTGATGTCGATGTAATCGCAGGAGTTGCGACCGGAGCAATTGCTCACGGATATCTCGTGGCCCATATACTTAAGAAGCCGTTCGTGTATGTCCGCCCTAAACCAAAGGACCATGGTACGGGATCCCAGATAGAGGGAATTCTCAATCCGGGAGCCAAGGTCGTTGTGATCGAGGATCTCATTTCGACCGGAAAGAGCAGCCTCGCGGCTGTTGATGCCCTGTACAAGGCCGGAGCCGATGTCCTTGGAATGGTGGCTATTTTCTCTTACAACTTCAACCAGGCAAGAAAGGCCTTCGAGGACGCTGACGTGGAGCTCACCACTCTGTCAAATTACGACACTCTCATCAGTGTTGCAATTGAAACCGGTTATATTTCAGATGAATACACAGAGGTCCTTAGGGAGTGGCGTTATTCTCCTGCGACCTGGGGCAAGAAGGAATAGGCCATGGCAGTCGAGATAAAAAGCAAGAAGGCAGTCGTATCAAAAGCTCCTTACGAGTTGTACATGGCGTTCTCCGACATGCGCAACTTCGTGAACATGCTGCCCGAAGACAAGAGAAAGGACGTGACCGCGGACTATGATTCAATTCATGCCACGGTTCAGGGTTTCAACATCGGTGTGAAGGTTACCTCCAGGAATCCTTATTCAAGGATTGAATTTCAGGATGACGGAGCACCTTTCAGATTCACTGTGACAATAAATTTCGATGCATCTTCGGAAAATCCGTACAAGACAGACTTCAGCATAGATGTAGATGCTGAGCTCAATTTCATGATGAAGATGGTGCTCGGTTCCAAAATCAAGGATGCCCTCGACAAGACCGTGGATTCTCTGGCCGCACTGTCCGAGGGACGTATGCCTGAAGGAATGGACCCATCCATGTTCCCTAACGGATTCGATCCCACCAAGGGTGGATTCGGAATGTAAATGATTGATTCTTAGCGATATGCTTAACGGTAAGTTCAGGACATATCTTGAAGAGGCGATAGGGCGTGACAATGCTCTTGTCGCCTTTTCCGCTTTGGATACTCCTGCTTCCGTTTCCGTCAGGCTCAATCCTTACAAAACATGCCCGGGGACGGAACAGCTTCGGACTCAGTCGGCCGTGGTTCCATGGAGCAGGCATGGTCTTGTCCTTGACAGCCGTCCTGTCTTTACCCTCGACCCCTTGTTCCATGCCGGCGCCTACTATGTACAGGACTCTTCTTCGATGTTTGTCGGCCATGTCTTCAGGAAATGCCTTGGCTCTGTCCGGCCTTCCGGCCCGCTTCGCGTACTGGACCTCTGTGCGGCTCCTGGCGGCAAGACTACGGACCTTGCAGCTTCGCTGCATGAGGTCCGCGGGGACGATTTCCTGCTGGTGGCCAATGAGGTGATGAAGCAGAGGGCCGGGGTTCTTGCTGAAAACGTTGCCTTGTGGGGGGACCCGAATGTCGTGGTGACGAGCGACGACCCGAAAGCCTTTTCCAATCTGGAGGGGTTCTTTGACATAGTGCTTGCCGATGTCCCATGCTCCGGAGAGGGAATGTTCCGGAAGGATGAACAGGCAGTGGAGCAGTGGTCGGAAGACAATGTAGCCCTTTGTGCCGCGCGGCAGAAGAGAATCATTGCAGATATGTGGAACTCCCTTGCGGAGGGAGGGATACTGATATATTCCACTTGTACTTTCAACCGGTATGAAAATGACTTGAATGCCGCGTGGATTGTCTCAGAACTTGGTGCTGAGCCTCTTACGAAGGATTCGGAGCCTTTCGGACACGGAGTCCTGAAAACGGAATACGGCTACAGCCTTGTTCCGGGCCATGTTTGCGGTGAAGGACAGTATTGTGCGGCATTCTGCAAAAAGGCCTCCGTTTCCGGGGCCAGTATTTCCGGCGGGGCGTCGAGACCTTCGAGAGTTCCGGTTTCAAAAGCCGAGTCACAACTGCTTCAGCAATATTTTCCGAATAGTTTCAGCTTCAGGAAGAAAGCTGAAACGTTTATCGCAATTCCTTATGCAGCAGACTCTTGCCTGTCAATTCTGGAGAGTTGTCTGCATGTGGTCGCTGCAGGTTGTGCAATAGGGATAAGAAAGGGGAATGACCTGATTCCCGATGCCGACATGGCGCTATCTTTCAAAGCATCACGTCAGGTTTTCCCGGAGGTTCCGGTTGACAGGCAGACGGCTCTGAGATTCCTTCACAGGGATGCCATTGTCCTTCCGGATGCTCCGAGAGGATTTGTGACAATTGTTTATGATTCCCTGCCTCTTGGCTATGTGAAAAATCTGGGCAACCGCTGCAACAGCCTCCACCCCCAGGGGCGGAGGATAAGAATGAATATCATATAAACATGTATATATGAGAGGAAAGAAACTTATATTTGTATTTTGGGGCATATTATTGACTATCAACGGATTTGCTCAGACTGACAGGTTCGAACAGAGGTACAGCCTCCTTGTTTCCAGACTCGGGGAGTCGGGGGTTGGAGTCGAGACCCTCATAGACAATTGGGAAGCGGCTGATTCCCTGAATCCCAAGGTCTATATGGCCCGGTTCAATTACTGGCTCTCGAAATCAAGGGAGGACAAGGTCGTACAGAAGTATCAGAAGAAATATCTGGGGATGGCTCCTCTTCTCTCGCTGAAGGATTCCACGGGGGTGGATGTCTATTATTTCCAGGAGTCGTTTTATGATGACGAAGGTTATGGCAAAGCCATCAAGGCGATTGACAAGGCAATCCGTCTGTCTGAGGACAATCTCGGCTACCGTTTTGCCAAGGCCAATGCCTACATAGCTTACGAGAAGGGCAGTCCGGACATGGCTCTTGCCTATCTTGAGGAATTGATAGGGGAGTTCGGTCACAGGGTATGGACTTTCGACGGCAACAAGGTTGACAATGATTTCCTTGCCGATGCGATGCAGGAGTATTGCTACAGTTTTTATTCCCTCGGCACACCATCTTCCATGGAGGCCTTCCTGACCCTTTCGGAGAAGCTCTCTTCAGTATTTCCTCAAAAGCCTGATTTCCAGAATAATATAGGTGCATATTGGCTTGTCGGGAAAAACGATGCCAAGAAAGCCTTGAAGCAGTATTCAAAGGTTCTGAAGAAATTCCCGTCTGATTACACTGCAATAAAGAACTGCATCATCATTTCCCGTAAGGACAGGAATACCAAGCAGGAAATCAAATATCTGAAGATGATGGCGCAGTACGGACCTGAAAAAGACAGGATATCCTCTCAGGCAAGGCTTGAAGCACTACAGAAAAAATAGTATGGACGTCTCCCTGTTCATAGCATCCCGTCTCCGGTTCAAGGGGAAGATTGCGGCAATTTCGATTGCCGTTAGTTTTTTCATAATGATAATTGCCGTGGCTGTTTCATCCGGTTTCAGGACGGAAATACGAGATTCTCTTTCTGCGATTTCCGGGGACGTGCAGCTCACGCCTCCGGACCTGAATGTCCTTGATGAAGGATCTCCAATAGAGTCCGATGCTTCATATCTTCCTCATCTGAAGGAACTTGAATGTGTGAAGGACGTCGTTCCGGCAATATACAGAGCCGGAATAGTAAAGGCGGGGGAGAATATCCATGGTATCATGATCAAGGCCATGGACCGGATTCCCGGCATCCCTTCCGAAAGTGACACGGCTGCCCTTGCCGTTTCAATTCCAGAGCGTCTGTCCGAGATTACCGGACTTGGGACAGGGGACAGAATGACCGTTTATTTCGTAGGGGAGAAGGTAAAGGTCAGGAAATTCACTGTCGCAGCCGTGCATCAGGCGATGCTGCAGACTGACGATAAACTTGTTGCCTATGCACATTTGGATGATATTCAGAGACTTAACGGATGGGAGCCAAATCAGGTCAGCGCTATGGAAGTGCTGCTTGAGGACAGTTGGCGTGATGAAGTCTCAATAAAAAAGGCTGCACAGGCTATAGGATACACTGTCAACGGATTCTCATCCGAAAGCGAACATCCAGTGGTAGCAACCTCATCTGTTTCACGCTATCCCCAGCTTTTCGACTGGCTCAATCTCATAGACTTCAATGTGCTTTTCATTCTCGTTCTGATGACCATCGTGGCCGGTTTCAACATGATATCAGGCCTGTTGATCATGCTTTTCGAGAACATTTCCACAATAGGACTGCTGAAGGCGCTTGGAATGACTGACCGGTCCATTGCCAAGGTTTTCCTTTCCAGCTCGGCCGTCCTGGTTGCAAAGGGGATGCTTGCGGGCAATGTCCTCGCCCTGCTTTTCTGCCTGATTCAGGGCACCACACATCTGCTAAAGCTCGATCCGGCCAATTATTTCGTATCATTTGTGCCGGTGGACCCTTCACTCGGACTGATTCTCCTTGCAGATTTGGCAGCATTTGCCGTAATCATGCTCCTCCTTCTGATTCCTTCCTTGTTCATCGCAAAGGTGGATCCAGCAAAAACGGTCAAGGCCGACTGACCTTGACCGCATTCAACTATTTGAAGGTGATTATTTTACAGCGCAGATTGTCTGGAACTGCTCGTAGATTGACATGATGCTGTCCACATAGGCTATTGTTTCATAACCCTGGAATTTCCCAAATTTGACAGATTTTTCCTGCAGGATTGAATCCTCTCTCATAAGAGGAATCAGGTTTACAATCTCTTCCCACTGATTGCAGTCCACGTTCTTTACTTTTGCAAAATTGCGACAGTCTGCGATACGGCCTTCTCCGGCATTGTAGGCCGCAAGGGTGAACTTAATAAGCTCATCACCTTCTATTCCATTTTTCTTCATCATATCCTGGAGCCTTTTCAGATGTGCTGTCCCGGCATAGAGATTCTGTTCCGGATCGAGCAGATTGTCCACTCCATAGATTTTCGCTGTCTGCGGCATCACCTGCATCAGGCCTGTGGCACCTCTGTGCGATTTCGTGCCGATGCTGAAACGTGATTCCTGATAGATTACTGCTGCAAGCATCTTCCAGTCCCAGCCAAGCGTTGCTGCATATTTCCTGATAAGGCCGTCATAAGGGCTGAGAGTACTGATCGTGATTGCATTGTCAGCAAGTTTGTATGGGTTGTAGGTCCTGAAATACTTCTTCTGGATCTTCTTGTAGTCATCAGATTGGGTGAAATGGCAAATCCATGAATTCACCTGTCTGATGCAATGTGCCTTGTCTGATGATACTGCCCAAACCGTGTTTTTTTCGACTTCTCTTGAAAGCATGATGTCAGGATTGTCTTCCAATGAATCCGTGACGGTCTTGACGACTATGTCAACCTTCCCGTTTTTGAGAGAGTCGATGTAGTTTGTGTGCCTGCCAGATGCTACGATATTGATGTTGCATCTGCTTTCCTGTGCAAATTTTTCAAGTACTTCATAGGTCATGCTCGTCTGGTAACCATGAATGTCATCATTCAGGTCGATTGCGCAGACGATGTCTTTGCCTGAAAATTCATCCAGGGTACTTGCACCGCTGATGTTCTCAACAGACTGGAAAATGGGTGCGATGCAGATTACCAGGATTGATGTGGCACAGATTCTGATTTTTCTTTTTGTCTTTTCTTTTAATTTCATCTTGTTGCTCTTGAGGCACTCCTGCCATTTGAAGAGGACATGCCGGAACCTCCTCCAAGGCTTGGACCGCCCTTGCCGCCTCGCGCGGCGGACGAGCCCGAAGTGCTGTTTGCTCTACCTGGCAGAATATAGAACGGCCATGAAATTCCAATCTTGAATGCCCGTTGCGGAGCGATATATCCGTCCGCCGAGAAGTAGTCGGCCGATTTGTTCGGCCATCCCATGTTCAGATTCACCGCCTTCAGGAAAATGCTGCAGCGTTTCCACTGCATATTGATAAAGACATCGATGTATGGACAGTTGCCATACAGATTCTTGTCCTGATTGTGGAATACTCCCAGTACAGGGTTGTACGCAGGCGCGTTCCATTTGGTGGTGTACATCGCATTGGCCCCGATCTGCATGTCCATAGCGTCTTTTACGACTGTGAACTGCAGATACCATCTAAGATTGAGGGCAAGCAGAGGCAGCTGAATTACATCCTTGTTTGAGGAGAATTGCAGCAGAACCTTGTTGTCCAGGTGGAATTTCCAGAGCTTGAAGTCTTTTCTGACTTCTGCGGTCATAACGCTCATCGGCGTTGTATTCTGCCTTACGATACCTTCCGTATCGTAATAAATGTTTCCGCTCAGCAAGCCATAACTGAAGGCCGCAGAGAGACTCCAACGAGGAATCTCAAGGGAAGCCTGCGCCTTTGTTACAGAAATCTTGCCAAAGTCGTTGTCCCATTTGAAATGGTTTGTGAAGAGGTGCTGTTCATAATAGTCCGGTTCACGGAGGCTTGTCTCGACATGCGCTTTGAGAGTGAGAGGGCTCTTTCTATCCCTTCGGAACGGATAGGCGCTGAATGCGATGTTGCCGCTGATGAGGAAGTCATTGACCTCATAGCCGAGGAAATTGTATTTTCCATTGACATCCCATTCGAGATACTTCTTGTACTGGCCTCTGGCCCCGGCATAAACATACACCGAGTTCATGGTTACATTCGCTTTGCCACCGAGGTAGTTCTCGGGGCGGAACGAGTAGTAGTTGGTAAGTTTATCTCCGATTCCTACATCGATTTTTGATACGATGAAGTCGCTCGCCCATGGCTGGAGGCGTATGAACACCTTGTTATCCAGCTTCATGACCCTAAGCGAGTCTGCACTTTTTGTCGGATGGAGATAGAACCTGTCGTTGTAGAAGCTTCTTCCGTCTGTTTCGGAGAGGGCAATGTTGTCCTCATATTTTTTCCTGAAGACGGAGTATTCGCTGCTGTGGCCGAAAATCGCTGACGTGATGTTCTTGTCAAGAGTGTCGGCCCTCATGCTTTTCTTTTCGAGAGCTTCTTCCTGCTCCCTTTCCAGCAGAGCTTCTATTGCAAGAGAATCGCCGCTGGCCATGATGCTGTCCCTTACAGCTTCCTGCCTCTTGCGGTCCTTCCTGCCTTGCAGTTGTCGGATGAACGAGAACGGGAGACGGTATGACTGGTCGAGATACACTGTGTTCTTTTTCAGCATGTTGCTTGCATTGGACAGTCTCACTGCAATTTCCCTTGCATCGACTGTCGTATCCCTGATCCATGAATTGTCAACGATTCCTCCGTTTTCGTCCTTTGCGACCTTGTGATATATGAAACCTGCGTGCATCATGTACTTCTTTCCGAGGTAGTTCGTCGCAATGACCGCATTGCGATTGTTGACCTTTTCCTTGGAGAGGATTCCATTTCCTCCGAATCTGTGGAATTGGAGGGTGATGTTCCACGCCGGCGTGATGTTTTGTGTTGTCAGTATTTTGATATTTGATTCCTCCTTCTGTGTGTTTGCGAATAAGGTTCCCCAATAAGCAAGTTCTGTATAAGGAGTTTTTGTGTTGTAATTCGGGAGAGTTTCCGGTGAGTAATTATAGCATTTGTATGGAGCATAGAAGATCGCATTGTCTTCAGTGTCCCTTTTGAAGTAGTTGTAAGTCTGTACAGGTGAGCCGATTACTCCGAGGTAACTTGCGCCCAGATCTGTCTTGTAGAAAGGATATTCGTGGAAATTATAGTTGTAACTGGTATCAATCATTGACACTTTCATGTCTTGAAAGTTCCGGTCACGGGTCCATGTGATAATCTGCTTGTATTGAAGGGAATCGGGGAGCACGTAAGTTTCAAGGATACGTGGAGTGGCTTCCAGGATGCTGTCCTTCACCGCCTTGATGCTGTCCTTCACAGCAAGTTTCCGGTTCATTTCGGCAATCTTTGCCGGAAGGGCCTGCTCATAGTCATATTTCCTTCTTTCCTTCCTGCTCAGGGAGTTGTACCATGCATTGAATTTTGTCTGTGCAACTTCGGTGGAATCCTTGATATAAAGGGAGTCAAGTTTGTGCAGTTCGAGGCTATCGCCGGCCTGCATGAGCGAATCGCGGACTGCAAACCTTGTGGTTGAGTCCTTGATGGCGATATAGTATTTGTATTTGAAAGGGTCTGTAAGACGAAGTGAATCAGGAACTTTGATTGTATCCCTGGCTGCAATGAACAGAGTGTCGGCATCTTCGGCAAAGGTTGAATCAGGCAATTCTTCGCTAAATAATACGGAATCGCCAGGCAGCGCTACAGCATCGCTGCTGTCAGTCTGTCCGAAAAGGTGCAGGGAATCTGCCGTCGCGGCAAGTCCCGACATTCTTGCTGCATCAATGCCGAAAGTCTGCAGCCCGGCTGCTCCAACGAGCAGTATTGGCACCCATATTTTTGCCAAAAAATTCCTCATAAAACTCGGCAAAGGTAGTAATAATTACTCAATTGTGCAAATTGCTACCTTGGAGACCCTCCGGCTTCCCTGTCTTAGCCAATCGACGGAGTTCAGATTCCGCCTGAAGAAAACATAAGACTAAAACATATTGCGTTTCTTGAATATCCAGAAGATGAAGGCGAAGGAGGCGAGCATCATCACTACGATGATTACCCATGCCCAAAGAGAATCGGCGAAGAACCCTCCGAAAGAGACATTCATTCCGAAGAAACTTGCAATCAGGGTTGGAGGCATCAGCATGAGCGAAACCAGCGTGAAGACCTTCATGATCTTGTTCTGGTCGAGATTGATGATACCGATCACGGTATTCTGAAGATACTCAAGACGTTCGAAACTGAAATTGGTGTGGTTGATAAGAGACGAGATATCTTTCAGGAGCACATTCAGCTTCGGCATGAGCTCCTGAGGGTATTTCGTACTTTTCAGCAGGCTGGATATGACACGCTGCTTGTCGACGATGTTCTCGCGAATCATCATCGTATTGTCCTGCAGCTGATTGATATCGATGAGGAAGTCCTCGCTGATATCTTCTCCGAGATTGAGCTTCTTGTTGTACTGGGCAATTTCCTTTGAGACCAGCTCGACCATGTCGGCGTCAAGGTCGATACGCTGCTCCATGATGCTTACAAAAACAATCTGTCCGGAGGCATATATGTCCGGGAAGGCCATAAGACGCCTCTGCAGGTCTGTGAAACTGCGCAGAGGGCACTCCCTCAGGGTTGTCAGGATATGGTCCTTCAGGATGAAGGAAACAGTTTCCATGGAATATTCTTCAGGGCCCGGAATAAGGAAGTTGGTGTTTGCAAATATTGCCTGGGCCGTTTCCGAATAACGAGATGAACTCTCAATCTCCTCAGCCTGTGCACGGCTCTGGATAGTTGTTCCTAGAAAGGCCTCCGTAGCTCTTTTTTCATCTCCTGTAGGGGAGTACATATCAATCCACAGTACATCGCTGTACTTGATGGTTGCAAAATCATTTTCCGTCTGGGAAACATTGATTTCGCCATTCATTTTGTAGAAAATCTCTATCATGACACCCTCCCGTTTGAGTAAGCCCGCAAAAGTATGTTTTTTTTGTTTAAACTACAAATTTTTAAGTCCCTCGATTGGAGATTTGAGGAATTTTACAAAATGAAGCCCGTACTCTGCCCCGATTCTCTCGAGATTTTCCCGGCAAGCGACCCCGAAGGAGCCCACGACTCCGATTTCCGAGCATTCATATCGGGAAAGAGACCTTTCGATGAATGCACGTATGTTGCTGTCAATCAGATTGCTGACATATTCATTTTCCTTGTGTTCAAAGAGAAATTTCGCAAATGATGCAAGGAATCTCGAAGGTGCCGCACTTTGATAGACCATCGTCACGATTTTGGAATAGTTCAAGTCGAAATTTTCATCAAGATCCTTCTTCAGATCTTCGGGCACAAGCCCTTTGATATAGTCTGAAAGAAGCATTCTTCCGAGCGCGGCCCCGCTGCCCTCATCCCCGAGAA
Organism: uncultured Bacteroidales bacterium; assembly: GCA_945827785.1. Classification (GTDB taxonomy): domain Bacteria; phylum Bacteroidota; class Bacteroidia; order Bacteroidales; family UBA932; genus Cryptobacteroides. The sequence goes on from CALZOR010000021.1 coordinate 27,640, forward strand.
TGAAACCGCCCGGGCAGATGTTGCGTGTGATGCTGCCATTCTGATACATGCAGCTGTTGCTTCCCGTACCCATGATGGCGACAACTCCGCTGCCTCCTCCGAAAAGTGCACGCGCCGCCCCTACGATGTCGGATGAAAGTGAAATCTTCCAGGCATGAGGAAAGGCATCCCTCAGAATTGACCTGATTGCCGGAGCCGCATTCTGTGACACTATGCCGGCGCCATAGAAGTCAATCTCCTCAACTTCTTCAATCATCTCCCGACCAACCTGAGAGGTTAGGTTTTCCATAACTTTCACAATGTCCTCCCTCTTCATTATGGCAAGGTTAATTCCTTCAGTAACAAAGGATTTACAAATCTTCTCCCCGTCCTTCTCTCCAATGAAGCACCAGTCGGTCTTGGTCGCCCCACTGTCCACAACAACTCTTTTTGCATTGATAGAAGCCATGATAGATAAACTTAAGTTCTAAAACAATATTCCGATTCCAATTTCCATTTCGGTGAAGCGAAATGCCGTCCCGCTGACTCCGGCATGGATTTCAACAGGACCAATGTCCAGGATTGCCCCTCCTTCGAGCAGGACTCCGTCCTGGCTCCAGTCCATGACCTTCGCCCATTTCCCGCTGATGTCTTCCCATAATGTTGTCTGCCTGCTCCAGCCAGTTCCCAGATAGAGGCCGAAATATTTCCCGAATACCTTCCTTCCTCCGACGGAGATTCTTGTGATTGAGATCCTGTCCCTGCCGCTTGTCCATATGGTTCCGGAGGATGCACTTCCGTCGGAAAGGCAGCTGTACTCGCTTCCGCTGCTGATAAAGTTGCTTCGGAATCTGACATAGCCTCCCCAATGTGTCCTGTGGTCGGAAAGTGCGAGGGATGCTCCGTAGGAGAGGTTGGGGACTATGCCCATACAATAGGAAACCACGAAATCTATCTTTTTCTGACGTGGTGGGGATGGAACTGTTTCGTGAAGGTAAATGATTGATTTATAATTGATTCCGTCTTGAGTTTCCATTGCCTTCACTGGACCGGCAATAATTTTCCCGGTGTCGAGGGAGTCGATTGACGGGCAGCTCGCGAGTTTGCTGCCGGAGGTATAGCTTCTGCGGATTCTTTCAAACCGGGCCTTCTGCAGGTTGCTCATGGAACTTTCCTCTTGACTTATCTGTATCCTTATTTCCCGTATGTCAGTAAGGAGAGGAGCGATTTGTCCCGATTTTATCTTCATTCCGGACTGTGCCTTGATTTTCAGGTCTATACATTCATTGCAAAGATGTTCATATCTGTCCAGTATCCTGTCCCAGTCCTTTTCCTGTGCCTTTGCAGGGACCAGGAAGGGCAAGGTGAACAGCAGGAGTACTGCTCTGAATATGATTTTTTTAAAGTTCATCCATTAACAATATCGCACATATTATACAAAAATAACCAAATTTTCGTATTTTTGACAATTATGTCGAAAAACACAGCGGGCATATCAGGCTTTTTCTCCCCAGGGGAGAATCCGGAAGAGTCATTCGAGCCGGAAATTTCCCTCATGTACAGGAATGAGGACGGTCCATTCGAGCTCTATGAGTGTGCCGGAAGAGGGCGTAAAACGGTGCTCAAGGCAATACGCCTGCAGGACAGGGACAATCCGCTCTACAATGAAATGCTTCGCAAGGAGTATGAAATCGGACGCAGCCTGAACCATCCCAATATCAGGGAGTACTATTCGATGCGGGAGTTCCCGGGACTGGGGATGTGTGTGGAAATGGAATGGATTGATGCCCGTACCCTTGAAGAAGTTCTGGAGCATTGTCATCATGACAGCAGATACTGTGACGCAGTAGCCTCACAGCTTCTCGATGCAGTCCGTATCCTGCATCTGAAGCAGGTCGTGCACCGGGACCTCAAGCCTTCGAACATCCTTGTTACCCGCAAGGGCAACAATGTCAAGGTCATTGACTTTTCTTTATCGGACACCGATTCCCATCTGATACTTAAAGGTAATGCCGGGACTCTGATGTATGCTTCTCCGGAGCAGATAAGCTGCAGTGAATCAGATTACCTAAGCGATATATATTCTCTCGGGGTAATCCTCTCCCGGATGTCCTCCCGAAGACGGTACCGCAAGGTTGCCTGGAAATGCATGCGTACTGATCCGAAGGAACGTTTTGCAAGCGTTGCCGAGCTGAAGGAAGAACTGTTCAGGCCTTCGAGGATGCCGTGGTTTGCCGCATCCGTTTTGATAGCGATAATAGTTCTGTCTGCATTCATTCTTGTCCGAAGTTCTGATTCTCAGCCTGTTACTACGGAAACGACGCAAAACGCCGAACCGGGCACCCCTGCCTCCCTGGAACTGCCGGAAACAGAAAAATGCAGCTCTGAGAGGGCTGCCGGAAGTGAATTTGAAGAATCGGCCAAGCACTCTGTTCCTGAAGCAAATGAAACTGAGGAAGTGGTTGATTCTCAAGATATTGACAACCTCTTTCGCGAAGCTACCGACCTTTTTCTTTAAATAACTTGTGCGGGCTGCTATTCCTTGTATTTGAAATCTATGGAGTTTTCGGCGATGATGGTCTGGATTTTCTGGCCACGGGCTACATATACGGTCTTCAAGTTCGGGGAGTCACTCAGGTCGAGGAGTTTCAGATTCAAGTTGTTTGATACGTCGAGGGTTTCGAATGAGTTCATCCCGCACACGAGCTCCTCAAGTTCCTTCAATGGTTTCAGGTCAAGCCTGGTCATGCTGTTTCCGAAGCAGTCCAGTTTCTTCAGGTGAGGGACTGACCTGAAATCGGGCTCTGATACATCGTTGAATCTCATGTCAATCTCAATCAGGGATGCCGGAAACTTGAATGCACTGATGTGATTGTACCGGCATGAAAGTCTTTCAAGGACACTGTTACATTCCAATGACAAGGCTGTCAATTTCCCGTTCCATACAGAACCGTCAGTAACAAGAGTCTTGACTGACGTGAAGAATTGGATCCCGTCAAGGGTCTGTATGTTGTCCGTGCAGACTTCAATATTCTGAACAGATTCAGCTTCTTCAGGGAGAATCGCCCCATCATTGTCGCTGTCACAAAGTCCCAGAAGATAGCCCAGGAAATTGTTGTCGCTAACTGTAATTGCCACTCCTTCAGGGGGCATGACTGGGGTAGGAGGCTCCGGGTCGGTGCCTGATCCCCCTTCAGGAGGGTCTCCTTCATTCCCGCCG
>CALZOR010000022.1 GCA_945827785.1 uncultured Bacteroidales bacterium
TGCTGAACATACCGCCGGACAAAAGCGGACAATTCGGCAAGGACGAGGTGGAGAGCCTGCTTGATTTTGCCCGTCTCCGCAAGAAGACTTTCGAGCACGACCTCCTGAAAGAGGCCTCTGCCAGGAAGATAAGAGGATGCGGAAATTACCACGGGGGAATGGAGTGGACTTGGGACAAACCGGTGACATTCAGCATTTTCATGGTTCGGGAGGACATCCTCAAAGGACAGAGGGTGGAAGCCTTCAGTCTTGAATATATGGGAGCTGACGGCACTTGGGAAGAGGCTGCCTCCGGCACAACCATAGGCAACAAGAGGCTGCTCAGGTTTGAACCCGTAACAGCCTCCCGTGTACGTTTTGTCATTCATGAAACCAGGCACAAGCCAGTGGTTTCTGAATTCGGTCTGTTTTAGAAATTTGAAAAAACTCAGTTTCCCAGATATCGCAGCCAGAAGGCGCGGTTCTCTTTGAGGAAATGCTTTCCCTGATAGCCTCGATAGCCGTGCATCCCGTCCGGATAGATCATGAAATCGAAGACCTTCCCCTCTTTCTGGAGAGCATCCACAAGAAGCAGGGTATTCTGGAAATGCACATTGTCATCCCCTGTTCCGTGAGTTAGTTTCAGCATAACGGGCTCGACATCCGGAGCACTGTCGTCTTCTGAGCAAGCGGAACCTGCTGGGCAAGATGAACAGTCTGAGCAAGCGGAACCGGAGCGGGACTCCACGGGATAACCCTGTACATAATTGAGTGCGCACCCTTCAGCATAGCCCTCCGGGTTGTTCTGAGGGGTGTCCATGTAACGCTCGGTATAGTGTGAATCATACAAGGCCCAGTCATAGACTCCACCGCCGGCGATGCCGTAGTGGAAGCTGTCGGAAGCCTGGAAAAGCAGCATTGCAGTCATGGTGCCTCCGAAAGAGAAGCCCTCGACTCCAATCTTGTCCCCATTGACATAAGGCAGGGACTTGAGCCAGTCAGCCCACGCTACAAAGTCTTTTATTTCATTGACAGTCAATCTTTTGTATATCATGTCAAGACCTTTGCGACCATTGTGCCCGGCTGCTCGTGGATCCACGGTAATCTGGATTATGTCGTTCCTGCTGTACCACTGGTTGTCTTCCGTCGGTCTTGTCCAGCGGTCTCTGACCATAGGAGTATCAGGTCCTCCATAGATATCCACATGGACCGGATATTTTTTATCAGGATTGAAACCGTAAGGGTACTGAATCATTCCCGGGAGGGTGAAACCGTCCTCGGTCGTGATATGCACGAGCTGCGGGAGCGAGAAGGCGGACAAATCGCAGTCCTCAGAAAGCGCATCTGCAACTACAAGCCCATCAAGATGTCCGGTCGGTCTGCAAAGATTTGCGGGAGCGATGTCTCCGTCGTGGCCTTTTGAGACTTCTTTGGAAGAACTCTTGAAGATGGCTACACGGGTGGGAGTCGTCAAATTGGAGTACGCCGCTGCAAAATGCTTTCCGTCAGGGGAAAACCTCACACCGGTAACATTGTATGCCGGGTCGGTAAGCGCCGTCACAACTCCCCTTCTGTCCACCTTGTACAGGGCCTGGCGTACCGTGGCATCACGTTTGGCCGTGAAATAGACATCTCCCTTCTTCTCATCGACACGGAGCACCGAGACGCTCCAGTTGGTACCGTCTGTAAGACGCCGGAACTGAGTGCCGTCGTAGGAGAGGAAGTAAATCTGCTGCCATGAAGTCTCGAAATCGCGTACCATGTAAAGGCCTCTGTCAGTGAAGACTACGTTATCCATCCAGTTGATCCACGTGCTGTATTGCTCGTGATAGATGTGCGTTTTGGAGCCATCCGCAGCCTTGACGCTGTAAAGGTCGAGGGTGTTCTGCAGGCGGGGCATCCTTGATATGAAGAATTCCCTGCTGTCCGGTCCCCAGAAAGGCGTGCCGAAATACTGATCCAGATTCTCATCGAAATCTGCCCATACAGTTTCGGGCGCCGCCTCACCAAGCCGGGAAAGGTCAATCATTCCGATGCGAACCTTCGGATTGTCCTGCCCGGCCTTAGGGTAGCGGGTTTCATTAAGCGATCCCCCTGCGGCTCCGTCTTCGGATTTCGCCGAATAAATCGGGAACAGAGGGGTTCCGGTATTGTCAAAACGGTAGAAGCCAATCTTGCGGCTGTCCGGGGACCACCAGAAGGCGCGGTAGCGGGAAGGCCTTCCGAAAATCTCCTCGTAATAGACCCACGACGCATAGCCGTTGAGGATGAGGTCGGTCCCGTCAAATGTCAGGCGGGTTTCGCATCCGGAGGCTATCTCTATGACATACAAGTCGTTATCCCTGGTGTATGCAAGCATGGTCGAGTCCGGGGAGAAGGTCAGGTTGACTGCCCCTTCCGGTTTTATCGGGAAGTCTGCATATTTTTCGGGGGCCTTGACATCGCTGCGCCGTCTGCCGGTGGAGGCATCGACGACGAATGCCGTACTGTCGGTGAAAGTGCCGTCGTATGTGAATATGACCTCCCTGTTGTCAAGCCATTTCCATCCAGACGGAACGTCGTTGAATGTCTGTGCGGACATCGGGACTGTCGCTAGTACCGCCGCAATGAAAATTAATATCCGTTTTGTCATTATTGTTTAATAATTACTTAAGTTTCGCGAGCAGTGAAACTTAATTCCTTACTTTTCGTCCGGAGCGTATTTGAACGGGTCGAGAGGAGAGGTGTATTCGAAATAATCTTCCGGCTTGAAGAATCGGTCAAGTTCGATGGCCGCGTTCTCAAGCGAATCTGAAGTGTGAACTACATTCTCCTGAGCACTTAAGGCATAGTCTCCCCTGATTGTGCCCGGAACAGCCTTGCTTGCCTTGGTGGCGCCAGCCATAGTGCGGACGACCTGAACTGCATCATAACCTTCCCAGCAGCAAAGAATTACAGGCGCAGCCTTCATTCCGTCCCTGAGCCAAGGGAAAAACGGCCTGTCAAGCAGATGAGCGTAATGCACTGCGAGGATTTCATCGTCCAGCTGTGCCATCTTCATAGCGACCAGCTTGAGACCTCTCTTTTCAAATCGTGAAATAATTTCGCCGACAAGGCCCCTCTGCAGGGCACCGGGCTTCAGAATTACCAATGTTCTTTCCATTATCTTAGTGTTTTTGGTTAGTAATGTTTCATACGGATTTTATTTGTTTTCAAAAATCATATAAATGTATGGAGAATTTAGTTCAGAAGCAAAAATTTAAGGATTTTATATCTATATTTGTCACCGATTGGGATTTTATGTCCGGTAAATGTATTGTGCGATTGAAGATTAAGAAGGATATAGCCGCGGCAATGCTTGTTTTATTATGCCTCCTCACCTGCTTCTGGTCATGCGACAAGGCGGGGGACGATGATGTTGTCCGGGCCAATGTACTCCTGTATTGGCCAACCGATGAATCCGATCCCGCATACGAAAAATGGACGAAACTTATCAAAAAAGAGTTGCGCCAGCAGGGAATACGGGGAGAAGTGATAACACATTATTCCCAAACTACACAGAGGTATGAAAAGACGGAAAGGCCCCTCATGAACGACCTCATCCTCGACCTCCGCTCCCAGGGCCGCATGCCGGACATCATCATATCCTATGGCGATGCCAACTGTTGGCTGCTGACCACCCTCACCAGCAAGATTGCAGCATCCATTCCGGTTGTCTGCTTCGGTCTGAACTCCGACATCTTCCTCCCATACCAGTATGACCTCCTTGATAATTTTCACGACGGAGGAAGGACAGATATAGTGAAAATAAAAAAAGAGTTCTACCTCAGGGAAAACCTTGAACTGGCGGATTCCATAACCCCAGCCATAACAAGGAAGATTCGTACCTATGATTTCCACTCCCTGTGTCCGCACAGGTTCATCACTATGCTCGATGCAAAGGCTTTCTGGTCTGACACCATCCTCTACAATGAACTTGTGGACCAGATGGAAAAACTGGAGACTGAATTCCCTGAGCGTTTCTTCAGCAACCTTGTACCAAAGGCAGACGAAGGAACCCTGAATGTCCTTGCCCAGAAGCACAGAAAAATCATCTTTTCATGCCGGTCAGTTGTCAACCCGAAATGGAACATAGACGAAAAATACAATCAGATTGCAACTCCATGGGCATTCTATCCGCAGAAATCCCCGAACTATTTCATCCAGACCAAGCACGACTTCAAATCCTGGAACATGGTTGATGGACCGAGTTTCATGCCGTATTTCACCATGACGGCAGAGGATTTCCTTACAAACAAAATTTGTATAGGAGGCTATTTCCCTACGGCAGAAAGCCAGATACGAGATGCAGTCAGCACGGCAAGAAGAGTGCTTGACGGAGAAAACAGCGAGCAGATCGGAGTTCTCTCGCACAAGCCGGAATACAGCCTGAACTGGGACGTGCTCCGTCCTTATGGCTTGAATGTCAACCTTGTTCCGGACTTCGTCAATGTCCACAATGCCACTCTATCCGACCGTAATCCGCGTCTGTATTCAGTCCTGGTGTGGTCTTTCTGGATTATTTTCATTTCCATTCTGATCTGGAGCGCATTCATCATCACCTACTTCGTACGGAAGGCGCGCAAGAACGCCGTAAGGCTCATGGATTATGCAACCGAGACCATAAGCAACAACCGGACTCTTGAACAGATGATGGAAATCGCCGATTTCAGAATCTGGGAACAATTGACGGACAAACCTGATTCGAATCTGGTGAGCAGGCTGACCACGACCAGCTATTTCAGGGAAAAGCTGCTCGACTTCCTGAACATAACCGTTCCCGGCAACTACAGCATCCAGCTCCACGGCGCAATCGACGGCGGCCAGGCACACTGGCACGAACTGAGGATGACCGTGAGTACGGATGAAAAGGGACATACGATACGCAGAGGCGTCAATATAAATATAGACTCCCAGAAGGAACTGCAGGCGATGGCAGCAGAAACCAACCGCATCATCAACATGACCAGAACCCGCGAGGGATTCATTGCCATGATGAACCACGAAATGAGGACACCTCTGAACTCGGTTGTGGGATATACCCAGCTGCTTTCAATGATGGACGCGCCACTCGATGAAGCGGAACTTCAGGAATATGCGTCAGCAATTACACTGAACTCCTTCTATCTCTTCAATACCGTCAGCAACATCATTACTGCTACCCATATCAGCAAATCGCTCATAAGGCCGGAAATTGAAAAGGTGAATATTCCGGATATGATGAAAGCGGACCAGACAGGATGTTTCAATATCAATTCAGCAGACCGTATAGTTGTGAAAGAGGGTCCTTCAGACCTTGAGGCAAGCGCCGACAGAAAGATGCTTCACTCCATAATAAACAACCTGATTATGAATGCATTGGCCTTCTCCGAAGAGACGGAAAAGGTGTATGTGGAATGGAGGTCCTGCAACGACGGGAAGCATGCCGCTGAAATACTGGTCGAGGACAGGGGAAAAGGTATCGACCCGCAGTACTGCGACCTTATTTTCGAGCGCTTCTTCAAGATTGACAGCTTCACTCCTGGCTGCGGACTCGGGCTGTATATCTGTAAATCTTTCGTTGAAATGATGGGAGGACAAATCTCTTTTGACAGCGAGATGGGGAAAGGGTCTGTTTTTAAAATATTACTGCCATGAAAAAACACGGTTTCCTGACTTTCCTGCTTATGGTTATTCTCCTTCTGCCATCCTGCAAAAAAGATGTGCAGAAGAAGACCATAGCCTTTCTGTTTCCGCATGAAGCAAGAAGCCAGATATGGCAGAATTTCGTGAATGCCGCAAAAGAGGAATACTCCGACACCACAAGGTACAGCCTCCATTTCTATCAATGTGACGTCGGTCCGCAACCCTTCTTCGAGAACCGCGTTTATGATTACAACTTCATGCCTCAGGTCCAAAGAGCCATGAGCAGGATGCGCAGGGAGAAAGTTGAGCCAGACCTGATTGTAACCTATGGCGACCTGATTGCACATGCGGCAGCACAGTATGACGATGCATATCTGAAGGAAAAGCCGATGATATGCGTGGCTGTGACATATCCCCAGTGGCACGACCTCCTGGCAAACATGCCTAACGTGGTGGTTGTGGAAGACGTACCTTCAGTGAAGGAAAATCTGGATTTCATTCAGAAGATGGGCTTTTCGAACTATGTGGTTACAGAAATGGACAGCACCTATCTAGACGACCACCTGAGGGACTGCATCATGGAACAACTGGGGAACGAACCGATGAAATACCGTCCCAACCTGCATCTGGAGCAGGAAGACCGAATCCACAGCCGGGACAAGCGCGACCCCCGCATCACCCTCGTTCCAATCAGCATAATGTGGCCGGAGAAAAATGACCATCATCCATGGATTGCGGGCTCCCTCAAGCTGGACTGGGTTTTCAACACCCAGCAGCAAAGTACGTCATACCTCCATATCAAGGACGACCCGTATTCACATACGGTGATGTCCTATCACATCGGACCATACTTCACGATGACTCCGGAGTATTTCGACCTGCCTCTGGTCAATGCCCTGAACCAGTGCATGGGAGGATATTTCGCCCCATATTTTTCAGTGCTGAAACAGATTCATCCGCTGGTGGACAAGATTCTTGGAGGGACAGATCCGAAACAGATTCCATGGAGCAGGCTGGAAAAGGACTATTGGCTGGACTGGCGCCTTGTCAAGAGCATCCATCCCTATGCGAGCGATTTCCCGAAGGGAGTGAAATTCGTCAACCTGCCTTTGAGGGAAAAATCCAGGTTCATCAATTTCCTGTTCTATTTCATGTTTTTCATACTGTTTGTCCTGTTTATAGTATATGCCATAATAGTCCCGTTGAAACTGTCAAGGGATCAGAAAAGGCAGAGACAGAAATTGATGGAGAAGGCCAGGGAAGCGAAAGCATCCCAGGAGAAGGTTGAATATACCCTTGCAAACGTGGAGGCATATATATGGCGCCTCCTGCCGGACAGGACCCTCAAGTTCTCCCCTTCCTTCTACAAGGATTTCAACATTCCTGAAGGAACTTGTCTGCAATACGAGACCTTGCTGGACAATGTCGAAGAACCCGGACAGAGCCAGCTTCGAAATTTCTTCATGATTGAAGACTTTGAAGGTGAAACGGACTACCAGCTGATGGTGCACATCCCGGGCCAGGAAAAGGCAAGGGCAATATACATGCACACCGTAATATTGCAGGAAACGGAATATACCAGGAAGACAGGCTACCGTCCGAAGGCAGGTTTCTTCTATTTCAATGACGAAGCAAACAAGCTCAACGAGGAACTAAAGGAAGCCTACAGGCGCAACGAGGAGATATCGGAAAAAGAGACCTTCCTCGCCACGATGAATGAGGAATTCAAGATTCCCGTTGACCGCATTCTCAATAATTCGAGAGAACTTGCAGAGAAATTCAACGATCTTTATCCTGAGCAGAGGGAAAGATGCGTGGAAGAGGTCATGGAAGCAAACGAGAACGTGCTCTCTCTTCTAGACCAAATCATGGGTGATACCATCCGGAGCAGGAATGAGAATCAGGCGAGAATCTCTGCCGTAAAGGTGGCTGAACTCATGGAGGATGTCTATGTGAACCATTCCGTCCATGTGGGCGAAGGTATCGAGTTCGAGATGAAGCACGGACCCGCAGACAGCGAAATAGAGAGCAACCGTGCAGTAATCAGCCAGGTCATGAACTCCCTGATTTCCAAGGCATTCTCAAATTGTACGGGAAAGATTGAAATCGGCTGGGCCGAGCATGCGGGAACTGAGGTTGTAATATACATTGACAACACCATAGACGACATTGACAGCTGTAAAAAGCTGATTGAATCAGTTGGAGGCAACATAGCTGCCATCGCCTACCCAGGCTCCCCTGTGCGTGTCGAAATCGCCTTCTCCAAAGCTCTGGGGGGGGGTAAATTCAGCATTTAATCCGGCCCCCACAGAATTGTAATCCTTATTGTCAACTCGACTGAGCAAAGCGAATGGAGAGATTAAAAAAAACGAGATGCTCCGGTTGGAACATCTCGTTTTTTTTGAGTGCGGATGGCGAGACTCGAACTCGCACAGGATAACTCCCACTACCCCCTCAAAGTAGCGCGTCTACCATTTCGCCACATCCGCTTGTCAGACTTGTTTTGTTTTGGGATTGCAAATGTACGACTAAATTTTGAAAGTGCAAACATTTTTTAGTTTTTTTTCAATTTTTCTCTGAAGACTCATACAATCCCGAGCGTGAATCAGTTTTTCTGCCAGTAAACCGACTGCGAAAAACCCAGAAGCGAGCCCTTGACACGGAGCACTGCACCCTCAATGAATTCACACATTACATTGGCCCTGATGCCACGGATAGGATCATAAATCTTGGCATCCGACCATCTTTTCTTTTCAGGATTATATTTAAGTCCCTTTATAAGTACAATCTCGTCACAAGGAACTCCGCGAAGGGATTTGTCAGGGTTCTTCTCATCCAGGCGGACTTTTCCTTCCTTATCGGTACGGTTCTTCACCCAGATGACCTGGGCGGTGTATGAGCCGTCAGTTTCCTTGCTGATACGGACTTTCGAAACTTCGCCCTGATGCTCCGCGAGGTATTCCCCGATTATGCTGTCTGCCACCGAATTATCCTGGGCAAAGGTCAGAGGACATGACAAAACTGCGCCCATTATAAACGCAATAATAAATTTTCTCATTTTGAAAAAGGTTTTACTGTGTGCGGTTGCAAATATAGATAAAATTTCATAAATTTGCACGCTTTTCCTCGAGAAGGAAAAATATAGGTAATATTTAACAATTAAAAACAGATTTACAATGGCTGTTAAAATTCGTCTCCAGCGCCACGGTAAGAAGAATTTCGCATTCTTCCACATTGTTGTGGCTGACTCACGCGCACCTCGCGATGGTCGTTACATCGAGCAGATCGGCTCTTACAACCCAAACACCAACCCTGCAACAATCGTTCTCGACAGCGAGAAAGCACTTGCATGGCTTAACGTAGGTGCTCAGCCTACCCTTACTGCAAAACGCCTCCTCTCATATGAGGGTGTTCTTCTGAAGAAACACCTCCAGGGCGGTGTAGCAAAAGGCGCTCTCACTCAGGAGCAGGCTGACCAGAAATTTGAGGCTTGGAAAGCTGAGAAAGTTGCGAAGATCAACGCAAAGAAAGATGGTCTTAGCAAAGACGCTGCTGCAAAAGCAAAAGCAGCTGCTGAGGCTGAGATGAAGGTAAATCAGGAGAGGGCTGAGGCTCTTGCCAAGAAGAAAGCTGAGGCTGAAGAGGCTGCACGCGCAGCTGCTGAGGCTGCTGCTGCAGAGAAAGCTGCTCAGGAAGCAGCTGCAGCAGAGGCTGAGAACACTGAGGCCTAATTACGATGGCAGGCGAAGCTGACAAGGCTATGTCCCTCAGTGACAGCCTGTTCCAGATTGCTTCAGTGTTGAAATCCAATGGCACTGACGGGGAAGTCGTAATGGGCTTTCGCGGCATGGATCCTGAAGATATCAACCTTAAGGAACCGGTATTCATCTATTTCGATGGACTTCCGGTTCCATTTTTTATTGAATCCCTAACCAAGAGGGGCAATTCCAAGGCCCTTGTGCATCTGACAGACATCCGCAGCTATGAAGATGCAGAGGAAATTGCAGGCAAGGCCGTCTATATCCATGAGGACAATATGCCGGAGCTCTCCATTGAAGAGGACGGCTTCGAAGCACTCATCGGATGGGCACTACTCAGGCCTGTAAAATTATCGAAGAAGGGAGAAATCAAGGAGGTGGAAGAGGTTGGAGAAATCACCGACTACATTGACATTCCCGGCAACCCGTGCATCGAAGTGGATGTGGACGGCGAGCCGAAGATGATTCCGCTCCACGAAGACCTGATTCTGTCCGTAGATCCCGAATATCACGAAATCATCATCAACATCCCCGACGGGCTTCTTTAACGTCAGTTCTTAATAAGTGCAAGGTCGGCAAGAGCGATGGCGGTCATGGCCTCGACGACGACGGGGGCACGGAGGGCGAAACAGGCATCATGACGCCCCGGGACCACGAGTTTTTCCATCCGACCAGTCTCAAAATTCCAGGTTTCCTGCTCTTTGCGGATGCTCGAAGTAGGCTTGAAGGCAACTCTGAAAACAATCGGGGCACCATTTGAAATGCCGCCATTGACACCTCCTGAACCATTCTTCATCGGTATCCCGTCAGGTCCGATAGGGTCGTTATGCTCGGACCCTTTCATTGCCGCAGCGGCAAATCCGTCTCCGAACTCGATTCCGCGCACACCCGGAATTGAGAATATTGCATGGGAAATGACCGACTCCACACTGTCCCAGAAAGGCTCTCCATAGCCGATATCTATTCCCTCAACCCGGCATTCAACCACGGCACCAAGCGAATCCCCTTCCCTGATGGCCTCATCAAGTGCTGTTTTCCAGACATCCGGCATCGGCTGATTATTTCTTTTCGGCCGAGGTATTCCGCCAAGCTCAATTATACGGGCACTGATGCTGTCCCCCGTCACCTGAAAATCATCCAGACAGGTTGAGTCCTCAAGTATCATTTTGCCCACAACCCCGGCTGCAACAATCGGCAGGGTAAGCCTTCCGGAAAAATGTCCGCCGCCACGAGGGTCCTGGCAGGATTCGTACTTGATTTCTGCTGTGAAATCGGCATGGCCCGGACGGGGAATGTCCAGGAAAAGGCTGTAGTCCGAAGAATGGGTGTTCGTATTGGAAAACAGGATTGTCAGAGGAGCCCCTGTAGTGTGTCCTTCATAGACGCCGCTTACAATAACAGGCTGGTCAGCCTCAATCCTCGGGGTGGTTCCCCGTGCACCGCTTTTACGACGGAGGATATCCTTCATCAAATCTTCTTCAGAAAGTTCAAGTCCGGCCGGAACGCCGTCAAGAACAACACCTATCTGCTTTCCGTGTGATTCACCGAATATGCTTACGCGGAATTTTCTGCCAAACGAATTCATAATATTATCTGATTTTCAACGATAAGGAGGTTTCAAATGTCTCAAAAAATGATGGGAAAGATTTCCCGACACACTGGCAGTCATCGATTTCCACAGGAGAGTCAGCCCCAAGTTCAGCGACTTTCAAAGCCATGGCCATCCTGTGGTCATGGTGCGAGGTGAACTTTCCACCTTTCAGAAGGCCCGGATTTGAGGAAGACAGACCTCTCGCGGCAAGAAGACGCTGGGCGAGGGTATGTCCCTCAACCTCAAGCACATCATTCTCAATCCTGGCATTCACCCCCATCTGGCCAAGCATCTGGAGGATGGCACCAGCACGGTCACTCTCCTTGTTGGAAAGGCGCCCCGTCCCGGCAATACGGCTCGTACCCTGGCAGAAGGCTGCAAGGACAGAGACAATCGGGAACAGGTCCGGACAATTCGACGCATCCACCTCAAAGGCAGTCAGAGGTGCCCTCTGGGCAATTATCGTCCCCCTGTCACCCCCCGTCTGGGAAAGGCTTGCCCCGGCATCCATCAGGATGTCCATGATTGAAAGGTCAGCCTGAAGCGATTTTGTGTCAAGTCCATCGATTTCGACTTTTCCAAACACGGAACCGGCCACAAGAAAGTTTGCAGCGGCACTCCAATCACCTTCAAGGTCGATGTCAGCAGAATGGAACTTTTGTCCGCCTTTCACCCTGAATATCAGCTCAGTACAAAGAGACCAGTCTCCGTCTGACTCAAGAAAGTCGCGGTCGCCGATCATCTCGTTCTGAACCTTGATTCCGAATTTCTTCAGCACCTCAAGAGTTATGAACATATATGGAATGCTCTTGGGATTATGAACCGTCAGGTTAGTGTTTTTCTGAGCGAGAGGCAGGGCCATCAGAAGGCCTGAAATGAGCTGCGAGCCATGTTTGCCCGAAACGTCGGCCTTGCCGGTTTTAAGAGTACCGCTAAGTTTCAACGGCACCTTAACAGGCTGAACCACAGGTTCTTCAGTTTGGCTTGATGCCTGAGTGGGCGGGAGCGGAGATGAGTCCTCTCCTGCATTGGCAATGCTGACTCCGAAAGTTTCCATAATCTCACGAGCGCCCGTGAGCGGACGTCCAAGCAGGGTTTTCTCTCCGCTGACCAGAATCTCCACCTCGGAAAGCTGAGCCAGAAGCGGAATCATCATCCTTGTCAAAAGTCCCGATTCCCCCACAAAAAGCTCATCCTTGCGAAGGCAGCCGAGCGATGCAGATATTCCCTTAATAATCAATTCATTACCATTCTTTTCAACTTCAGCACCAAGGTTACGGGCCACGGCGATGGCAGCCTCGTTGTCCCCACACGGAGAATAACCCCTAAGATGCGACACCCCGTCAGCGAGGGCTGCGGCAATTATTGCCCTCTGGGCATAGCTCTTTGACACCGGCATGGACACGGCATTGACCTCTTCCAATGAAGCAGTATCGGCCAGAGTCATGTCACCAAACCTGAAATCCCCGTACAAGGCCTTCTTCATCTGCGACATCGGCCATTGGCCGGGAGCAGCGGCATCTTCCTCTGTCAGAGCGGCATAGGTATAAGGGCTTCCGCAGGCAAGACATTTGAGGCGGGAATCACGGCCACACTCTCCCATGCAGAAGGCAATCAGCCTCCCGCCTTTTCCATATTCGGAATACAAGGACATTACCCTGCGGACATCATCCTCAGAGACGGCGGTCGTCACAAGCTTCACGACATCAGCGCCATGAAAACGGCATTTGTCAACTGTGTGCCGCAGCTCTTCCTCTGAAGAGGTTCCGGAAAAATCGTGATATGAACGGATAAAGACTGTCCCATTTTCGTGGGCACATTCCCTCACGCGCTTTGACATCTGCTTCGGGGCTTCAATCTCGACATCAACATATCTCGCACCGGCTTCAATTGCCCGGCAGAGCCGCTTTTCAGCTATCTGGGCGGCCCTTGTCGCGCGGCTGGCTTCTGAAAGTTCCTCATTCTGGAGCGATGGTTCAAGCTTCATGAGCACATCTATCCGGCAGGTTGCCACAAGAGGCACGTCGGAAGAGAAACATTCGTCGATTTCCCTGGCAGAAAGAGGGCATGAGTCAAGGCGGATTTCCGCCATTTCGCAATTCGGAAGGATTGAAAGAATCTCCTCCAGCGTTTTATTCTGTATAGTTGTGCAAATCATATTGTATCTATTCAAGTTTCGCAAGTACAGAACTTAAGGACATCTATTTCATCAATTCGGCAGCCTCGCTGCAGGAAATGTCTTCTGTCGTCACCTGGCCGATTTTCCACGGCAGGACGAAATGGACGATTCCGCCCTCAGCCTTCTTGTCCTTGGTCATGACCGGGGCCATCTCATCCATGCCGAACGGACAATCCACCGGAAGTCCGCAGGCACGAAAATCAGCCTCCAAGGCATCTGCAAGGCCTTTTTCTGCACGGTCCGAAAAGCGCTCTGCCAGGCGTGCAGCGAGAACGATTCCGATTGCGACAGCCTCTCCGTGAGTGATATCAAACTTTTCAGCCGAAGCACCCTCCTTTACAGCGGTCTCGGCAGCCTTCCTGCAAAGCGTCTCGATGGCGTGGGCGAAAGTGTGGCCGAGATTCAGCAGCCTCCTTTCCCCGCTTTCGAACTGGTCCCTCGAAACGACTCCAGCCTTCACTCCGGCAGCCGCGGCAATCAGAAGCATAAGTTCCTGGGTGTCAATATTTTCCCGGCTCAAAGCATTGCAAGCTCTGCGGTAGTTGTCATTTTCATTGCAGATGATAAAAGTCTTCAGCATCTCGGCCGCCCCGGAAAGCAGGTCGCGCCTCGGAAGCGACGACAGGACCGAAGAATTGACGTATGTGAATTCCGGCTGTCTTATGACGCCGAGCATATTTTTGTATTTGTCGAAATTGACACCTGTCTTGCCACCGATTGCGGCATCAACCATTGCGAGAAGCGTAGTCGGGATGTAGGCAAAACGCACTCCCCTCTTGTATATTGAGGCTGCAAAGCCGACCATATCCGACGTGATTCCGCCTCCAAGGGCAACGACAAGGGCATCCCTGTCAGCGCCGCACCCGAGCAACCACTCACATATGCCCAGCACCGTGTCCATGTTCTTGCTCCGCTCCGTAGCCTCAATCTTAAGGATTGGAAAACCTTCAGAATCAAGGCGTTGCACAATGGTCTCAATTGGCCGGGACTTCTCCATTGCCAGCCCGTCCACAACCACATACACCTTTCTGTATGGGCTCAGAGCGTCCATCAACCTCGATGAATCGGGCGTGGAATCAAAAATAACGGTGCTGATTTTCCTGCCCTCGAAAAAAATGCCTATATTGTCAAGTTCCATAAATCAAAATTCATTTCAGACGGCAGATGCCATCCGGGGATAATCACGGTAAAGTTATGAATTTTGTATTTTTTCTGCAACATTCTGTCTCTGAGAACCTCTCGTGCAAAACTTGTCCACCATCAGAATCTGAACCGGGCTCCGAAAGAGAAGCTCCTGCCGAATCCCCAGAATCCACGGAAGGTTTCAGCATCGTGTGAGGCTCCGTCCTTTCCCCTTTCGATGAACCTGGTTCCGAGAAGGTTGTCTCCCTGGGCGAATATGGTAAGACCAAGGCGGTCTTCCCGGCCAAAGGCACTCCAACTTCCTGTCCATGAGACAGTTGCACCCAAAAGATGATATCCCGGGATGCGGTAAGAAGGCTGGCGGTCATCGGGATTGGTTCTTGTGAGAGGGTCAAAATCGGCATACATCCTGTCGTTGAACTGCCAGTTCGCATCAATCCGGAACCCGGCAGGGATGATGGCACCGACAGATGCTCCCACCTGAGTCTGAGGGGAATCGGCGACAGGAAGATTGTCACAGTACACATTCACCTTCCCTATTTCCAGACCAGAGTAATCATCATAGATGATGGCCTGGACATCATTTTTCCACCTCCAGTCCCCAAGCGAAGCAAAGGCATTGATTTCTAGCCACTTGCCCACTTTCTGGCAGAGGCTCAGCTCTGCTCCGTAATGGAAGGCGTCAAGGCCCCGGACCATATATCTTGTATCTTCAGAATCGAGCTGCTTGTATTTGTTCGACATCAGGGATTTGTTTTTCCAATAAGCTGCATAGCCGGTCAGCTCGACATTGCCGCTTGCCCATACCCATCGCCAACCGACTTCCCCGAGGGTGTTCCTTTCGTTTCGCACGCCCTTGGTGATTTCATTGTTTCCGGAGGAGAACCACACGTTGCTGTATGGAAGCCTGCTGTACCAGCCCCCGTTGGCATAGAGGCTATGTCCCCGGTTTATCTTCCACAACACTCCGGCCTTCACGCTCGCTCCGGTGCCGCATGCCGCTTCGCTGATGACGTCGTCGCCGACATAATTATATCTGTCCCAACGCTTTATAATGCTTCCGAAGACGGATGCGCCTATATTGGCGTTGAAGCTGGGTGAGGAATATGAGGCGCTGATATATGCCGTTCCATGATGTGTTTTCTTGCCGTTGTCGGTCCTGACATAGTCGCCGACATGTTTTATCGGATTGCGTCCTGCCAGGCCGGCGAGTGACTTTTTTTCATAGTCCTCGAACCAGAAATCTGCCCCAAGAAGGTCAGTAATCTGCTCCTTTTCCCATGTGTAGTAGATCTGTCCATGCAGGCCGGCTCCCAGAGTCCAATGCTCCGTGAGGGAATATTCCATGGTTGAAATGGCTCCCGCCTGGGTGTGTCCTGCCATGTACTGGCTGAGGACGTTGACAGCCGACCCGTCGTCATTGCGGTTTGTCGCAATGGCTTCACCCCAGTCTATCTGGCCGTCCTTTATGAATGAAGAGATGGTTTTTCCCTTGCTTTCGCTCCATCGTCCTCCCCCGCTGGCAAGTGCAAGATAGAGGGAGTTTTTCATTTTTATTTTTTCTCCGTCCCATATATGCTGCAGGGTGAAATATGGCTTGAAATAGTTGTTATAGCTCAGGTTGAAGGCCTTTCCATCCCTCATTCCCCAGTTTTTATTATATCTCAGTCCATATTTTTCCACTTCATCCTGACTCAGCCGGGAACTGCGCTGTTCATGTTTTTCCGGAGAGCCGAGGGCCGTGAAAATGAGGGAATGTTCCTGCGCGATCAGTTTGCTGACATTCAGCATGTAGGCGAATGAATTCACCCTTGTGGCATCCACATAGCCGTTTCCTCCGACATAGGATGCCATCAGATTCACCGCCCAGCCTTTCGGGAGGGTTCCGCTGCTGATTTTGACAAATCCTTTGACCGTGCCGTAGTGGGAGCCATGGACTCCGGCTTCTGCGGAAAAGTTCTCTGAAGGAGATTCCGTGATGATGTTGACCGAGCCGCCTACGGAACCGTCCGACAGGAGGGATGCTCCAACGCCTTTCTGGACCTGGACTGCGTATGTGGCGTCGGCAAGGCCCATCCAGTTGTTCCAGTACATGCTTCCGGTGACAAGGCCGCTGATTGGGATTCCATTCAGCAGGACGGAGATATTGTCCTGCCCGAAGCCACGGATGTTCAGTTTTGCATCGCCGTAACTTCCTGATTCCGATGTAGCATAAAGACTTGGGATGCCACGGAGCATCTCAGGGTAGGTCCGAGCTGTTGCGCGTTGCTTGAGTTTCTCGCCGTCGATTGTCGTCAGCCTCAGGGGGCTGGATGTGATGCTGGCAAATGTGGAATTGATGACTGCCTCCCGGATTGAGAGGGTGTCTGAAATTGATGGCACATCGTTTTCGTGTGCGCGGGCATCAGCAGCGGCCACAATACTTGCCGCCATCAGAATTGTGATGCCCATAAGAAAGTGCTTTGTTCTCATAAAAAAACCTTGACTTGTTACTTATGGCATACAATTCAAGGCTGTCTTCTTTCATCCAGACTTACCCCACCTGTTTCAGAATCGTTCAGGCTTACTTCAACCTCTCAGTCCCTTGGAGTTTCGGGAACTTCCGGTATCGTTCAGGCTTACTTCAACCTTTCAGATTCTGTTAAAACAGTGGGAAACACTGTCGGTGCCGTAGTTTCAACGGCTCATGCCTTTCGGCTCGCGGACTTTACCGCCGATCGGGATTCTCACCCTGCCCTGAAGTTATGCGGGCGCAAAGGTAATTAAAAAATTTGGGTTTTTCATAGAAATGCAATATCTTTGCAATCCTTCAACAAGGTCTATCGCTTTGCGCGAGCCAAATCAAGCCCGGATGGCGGAATCGGTAGACGCGTTGGTCTCAAACACCAATGTCCGAAAGGATGTGCCGGTTCGACCCCGGCTCCGGGTACTCAAAAACGCAAATCCTTGATTTTCAAAGATTTGCGTTTTTATTTTGTGCTATTCCTACTGGTTCAGAGGCCATAAAATTTCATTATAATTAGCGGAATCTCCTAATTTTTGATAGATTCCGCTAATTATATTAAGCGAAAAGCTGATCCAAAACGACCTCAGACTGAATTTCATCATAGTACATATTGCGCTTGACACCATATGTTGTGACCATTGTCACATGCACAGCCTTCTTTGTTCCTGTCTCACGTTCCAGCGCATTAACCTTATTTCTGATATCGGCCTCATCCTTTTTCTGAATGACGAACTCCTCTGAAGCCCATTTCATCTCACAGAGGTTGATGACATTATCATCTCTATCTATCAACAAGTCAATCTGCACCCCCTTCACATCCTTCTCCCCTTTCTCCGGAACAAATCGCCAGGTATGCTCTGTCGTGGCAACAGCAGATATTCCAATAGCCTTCTTAATCTGATTTATATGTTGCAAACATACACGCTCAAATGCGAAACCGGACCAACTTTTAATTGATTGAGACTTAAAGTTTCTTGCCCAGAAATCTTCTGTTCCAAAATTAGTCTTTATGTACTTAAAGTAGAAGATTGTATAATTGTCGCATAATTTATAAATGGCTTCTTTTTTATCTTTAGGAAATGATCTCATCTTCATAATGAAACCACACTCTTCCAACTCCTCCAAGCGATCCGAAAAGACACCATTATCTGCTTGCCCTGTATATTTCAGAAGTTCTTTACGCGTCAGTCCCGAAAGATGCTTGCCTAATGTCACTACAATTGCCTTATAGGCATCAGGATGCTTAAACAGGGAGTCATAAAGGTCATTAAATTCCCCTTTCAGCTTTGCATCCTTGTTAAAGAACAACTGATCGATGTTTTGAACTGCAGAGAACTGTTTATCCAACATAGTCCAATACAAAGCGACTCCACCCATTACCATATATAAATTCAATATCTGATATCTGGATAACTTCAAACCTCTCTTCTTAGAATACTGCTCACATTCATTGAGAGTGAAAGGAGCCAAAGGTATTCTCACGGTAACCCTATTATGTAGGCCTCCTCTATTCTTGAAGACCTTATTAATGATCCAAGAGGTAGCAGATGCACATATAATCAAAAGGACATCCTTCCTGTTGCTGGCCCAATTATTCCAGAAATGCTCGAGAGCTGACAAGAAATTGGATTTTGGCGTATCCATCCAAGCCGCCTCATCAAGAAAGATTTTCTTCTTTTTAGATTTAGAGGATTGGATGAGCACTTTTAACTGATTAAAGGCGTCATGCCAAGTCTTCAATTCTGGACAATCCTTATGGCCATAGTCCTGTAGTGAGGTTCTGAAGAGAGCCAACTGTCCCTTCATCGGTTCCTTTGCCGCACCTGCATGCTGGAATGTAAAATTATATTCAAAGGTTTCCCTTACAAGGAACGTCTTTCCGATTCTTCGTCTTCCGTATACTGCCACAAACTGAGAATATTCAGATTCGTATGCCTCTTTCAGGGTCTTTTGTTCTTTGATTCTGCCAATCATGGTTCTATGTTTTTGCTCGTCAAATATAATTATAATTAGCGGAATCTCCTACTTTTTGATAGATTCCGCTAATTATAATTTTTTAAATATGCCATACAGACAACTATAGAGCACATTTGCCCAAAATAAACCACTACTCAAAAACGCTGAGTGCATCCCTTCGTATATTTTCCTCAGATTCTCATGATTCATTGCCGAGAAAATATACATTATCTCACAAATCAGTAAGAATACAATACCCTTGAAGGATGTGCCGGTTCGACCCCGGCCACGCCTTTCTGGCCCAGGATTCCGATTAATCTGTTTTTCCAGTTGATACTATCATGAAACGATCTCACATAGTCTGTTGGAATCAAATCCAACTTAATCCGTTCAAATCAGTTTATAACGGCGTATTAAAGTTGAACATACATGGTCTATTGGAAACTGGGCCTTAGATTTTGCGGCGGCATGGACTATCGTTGAAGCCATTTTCACTTCCGAAGAAGGAGTTGGCGAAGCTGAATCTGAAGCCGGAGCTGAATCCATTAATTTCAACAGATGGTCGGTGAGCAGATGTTCAAGCAAAAGATGAAAAGCACGAGAATGGTCATGGTGACGAAGGTGGCAAAGCTCTCAGGCAAATAATCGGCTGCCTGCCTTCTCAATTGTTCAACCTCCTGTGCAGAAAGCACTTTCCCGGGAACAGTTTCCCTCTGCTTTTCCATAGTCTTCAGCACCCACTCCTTCTTGGAAAGAAAAAACCGGAGAGCCTCATCATAAGTCGCCACGAAAGGCAATGTGACACTTACTCCCCTGCTGCTTACCCGGATGCTCACTCTCCGCACCCCAACCTTTTTTCGCAGCACTACCTTCCCGACCTGCGGATCATCATATATTCTTTGAATGTACATGGACACAAAAATCAGAATCTTTTTCCGAAGGAAAATTCAAGGGTGTCTGACCGGTCGAATTTATGGGCTCTCATAGCAAAACCGAAGAAAATGTTTCCTGCTTTCGGGATATGGTAGCGTATCAGAGTTCTTTGGTAATTCCATGTAGAATCTTCGATTCCAAGCCTTTTGAAGAGATATATTCCCAATCCTATTCCGATTTCGACGTTTTTATAAAAGAAGGACTGTTGAATATATGCTCCGAGATAGACAGGACATAAATCGGTAGTTGTCGGGACAGTCCCCTCATGTTTTGCAAGAATCTGTCCGTATTCTGCAAGCCTCTTCCAGTTCTGGGTATATGTCAGGTCCAGTCCTATTCCCGTGGCGAAGAGCGGATGATAGCGGTAAGATACCGTACCTCCAAGATTCAGCCTCAGCCATTGTTTTGAGTTAGCCCATTCGTCGGGACCGCCCTTTTCGGGAAGGACAATGTCCTGGTATATGGACCTTTCCACATCGCAACTGTGAACGCCACCGCTGAAATAGATGTCGTATATCCACTTTCTGTACTCGGGTTCTTCCGGTTTTGGTCCTCTCCCTCCAAGATGCCTTTCGGCAAGATTATATTTCAGGTATAGGTTTCCTGCTATTTCGTTAAGCCCATGGTTTGGAACTTTGAGCATTCCGTTGGAGCGATGGATGAGCATGGCATTAAGTCCGATTTCCCACTGCGGGGTTAAATGGAAGCCGGCTTCCAGTCCCATTCCCACCATTACCAGAACAGGTGTGCCAACGAAGGAATTCAAAGGATTTGTGACGGCATTCCAGGTCTTGGTAATGTAGGATGCTCCAAATTCCATGTTTGGTCCGAAGGTAAAATGGCGAGTCCTGACAAGATCGAAATGAGCATGTCCATAAAGTGAATAGACATCTCCCAAAGAGGAGCCGGGACGGCATTTGATGCCGCCCATATTGGTGTATGAGAATCCCAGGCCATATTGTGGGAGATTCCACGCCCATGCCCAATAATTGTTGTCCGAAGGTTTGGTATTTACGCCCACAGTTACTCCTGCCCGAATACAGTCTTTTGTATTGATGAGTTTTTCGTAAATGTGCAGTGCATTAAGCATATGGGTGTCTCCCGTATAGACGGAGACATTCAGATGTTCTTGATCTAATTTTTGCGCATGCAGTTCTTGTACAGTCAAGCCTGCGAACAGAATCAGCAGGATATTGTTTATTATTTTTTTCATTTGCCGGTCAACAAATAAAGTTTCCTTTTGTTTGGACAGGGATTTGGTCATGTTTGGACAGGGATTAAGTCCTCATTAAGTTAAATCCGCATTATTCAGCAAAGGTAGGACTTATTTTTGGTTTTGTGATGATTCCGGAATCCAAATATAAGGAGGAAATGCTTGGCAATCTGCTGAAATAGTAATAAATTTGCTCGCTTTCGGTGTTCCCCTGCGCCTGAAGCAATCTGAAATACGGCCAGGGACATGACACCATTCAGGAAACTGACTGCTAACAATTTGAAATTGAAGAAAAAACTGTCGTGAAATGATGAAAAGAATACTATTACTCCTGCTGACAGCTGCAACAATGTTTTGCTCCTGCTCGAAACAGTCTTCAAAGAAACTTAACGGTGAATACCATTACCGGATTGGTGGTGCTGTAACAACACAAACGACGGACGGTAAAAACACTGAACAAGAAATCCTGATTGAATATCAGTTCGGGACAATGAAGATCATATCAACTGACTCCAAGAATAAAACTCTCTATATTTCAATGAGTTCCGCAATGAAAGGGACATTCTCCAACTTCACCGCCACGGAAAAAGATGGTGTTATCACATTCGAAGATGCCGAAATCCAGGTCAGCACACGCCTCCCAGGAGAAACATCCAGCGGTACCATGTCGAAAAACACGACGAAGATATGCGTGGATGGAGTGGGAAAAAGATACGGAGACGAACTGCTGTTTGATTTGACTGCAAAGGGAATCATAACGACGAAATATCCGGATCCGGAAAAGGGGATAGATGTAATAACAGACCTGAAGGTCATCGATTCTTCTATTAAATGTGAAGCATCCAAGAACGATTAATTATGAAAAAACTGTTGATAATAGCCGCTGTTGCCACTTTTTTCTTTTCTTGCAAGGAAGAGAAAAAAGAGAATATAATCACCGTCGGGGTGATGGATGTTGAATACAATGACACATCCTACTCAAGAAGTTATCCCGGCCTGGTGTCCACAAGTCAGTACAAGGTCTTGTTTTCCGCCAATGGAGGTACTGTCGAGTCCGTAAATGTAAAAACAGGGAAGAAGGTGACCTCCGGAACTGTCATTGCACAGGTGCATTCACCAAACGTTGTCAGCATGTACAACGCAAACAAAGCCCAGCTCCATCAGGCGGAAGAAAGTTATAAAAGAGCCGGGAAAGTCTATGAGGGAGGTGGAATCTCTGAGATAAAATGGCTTGAGATACAAGCCATGGTCGCCAAAGCAGAATCTGCTTATGAAATTTCTGAAAAATCTCTCGAAGACTGTAAAATCAAAGCTCCGTTCTCCGGAACAATAAACGAGATTTTCGTGACCGAGGGCGAAACAATCCAGCCGATGGCAAAAATCGCCTCCATCATCAATGAAGACGACCTGTCAGTAACCATAGCCGTGCCTGAATCCGAGTATTCCGACATGAAAATCGGCGACCAGGCAATGGTAGAGATTGTTGCACTTGACAAATTGATGCTCAAGGCCGCAATTGAGGAGATCAGTGTCAATTCAAGCATTGTCACCCATTCCTATAGCATGAGCCTCAGGCTTGAGTCCCTGCCTGGCAATGTCAAATCAGGAATGTTATGCAAGGTATATATGAAGAAAGACCTCAAGCAGAAAATCGTTCTGCCGGTTTCAGCTGTCAAGGTTGACGATTCGGGACGCTATGTATGGACCGTTAATGACGGGAAAGTCAGGAAATGCTATATCAAGGTTGGAGACTTCATCGGTGAGGGAGTATCTGTCATTTCCGGGCTCGAAATCGGAGACCATGTGGTTGTAGAGGGCATGAACAAAATCAGCACCGGCATGAAGGTCAAAACAGTTTCAGCGAAATAACCTATGAAGAAAGTAGGAAACATAATCCAGGGAACCATTGAAGCGAGC
This sequence comes from uncultured Bacteroidales bacterium, assembly GCA_945827785.1. Classification (GTDB taxonomy): domain Bacteria; phylum Bacteroidota; class Bacteroidia; order Bacteroidales; family UBA932; genus Cryptobacteroides. Next base: position 22,819 of record CALZOR010000022.1, read on the forward strand.
AAGGTGGTTTATTTGATTGTGGCCGCATTGGTCGGACTCGGGATGATTGGCCTGCTGAAGATGAGCAAGGACGAATTCCCTTCGGTTTCCGTGGCTATGGGCCTTGTAGCCGGCGTGATGCCCGGTGCCGATGCTGCCCAGGTTCAGGCTGAAATTGCAGAACCGCTTGAAGAATTGCTCATCAATTGTCCCAACGTCAACAGAACACAACTCAAATCCGTATGCAAGGATGGAATATGTTATATATATGTTCCTATTGATGCCCCGGCAAGCGAATTCCCGAGGATATGGACCGATATCAGGTTCAAGGTTCAGACCCGCAAGCTCACGCTCTCTCCTAATGTGCTTGCCGTCGTTGTCCTGGATGACTTTACCACTGTCAACTCTCTTCTGATATCTCTCGAATCCTCCGACAAAGGATGGAGCGAGATGGCGGAATATGCTGAGGAACTGAAAGAAAAACTTCTTGCCGTGGCAGATGTGTCAAGGGTTGAAATCCTCGGCAAGCAGGAAGAGGAAGTGGCTGTGACCATTGACATGGACAGACTTTCGAGATATGGAGTCAATCCAACCTCACTTCAGTTTCAATACATACTCGAAGGAATTGACCTCCCTGCCGGTCTTTTCAAGACTGAGGACATCTATGCTCCGATTAATGTAAAAAAGAAATTGCTGACAGAGAACGACATCCGTAATCATGTAGTCTTCAAGACCAGCCAACAGGAAAGCGTCAGACTCGGAGACATCGCGGATGTGGAAACGAGAATGAAACAACGGTCGTCATCCATCAAATTCAACGGTAACAACACCCTTTTGGTTGCGGTGAGCATGAAGGATGGCCTCGACATCGTAAATTTTGGAAATAAAGTCGAAAAAGTCCTGAAGTCATTCCAGAATGAACTTCCGGAAAGCGTACATCTGACCCGTGTGACCGACCAGCCGAAAATCGTATATGTGGCCGTGCTCAATTTCCTCAGGGATTTGATTATATCTATCCTTGTGGTCATCTTCGTCATGCTCATTCTCTTCCCTCTCAAACCGGCTCTCATTGCATCATCCGGCGTTCCGGTCTGCACTGCAGTGGCTGTCGCTATCATGTTCGTTGCCGGCATTCCGTTGAATACGGTTACCCTTGCGGCATTGATTGTGGTATTGGGAATGATAGTGGACGATTCCATCATAACCATAGACGGGTATATGGACAAAATTGCTGCGGGACACAGTCGTGTGGAAGCGGCAATGCTCAGCGCCAGGGAACTGTTCAGCCCTATGCTGATGGCCACGCTTTCCATTGCCCTGATGTTCTTCCCGATGCTTGTTATTGTCAAGGGACAGTTCAGGGATATCCTTTTCGCCTTTCCATGGGTTATACTCATTGCGCTGCTCACATCCCTGGCATATGCGGTGCTTGTGGTGCCTTCGCTTGAGGTAAAATACATCAAAGCTGCCCAGGAGAACAGCACTAAGAGCAAGTTCGCGCAGGCACAGGAAGTATTCTTCAATGCCTTGCAGAAAATTTATGACAAAGCCGAGAAGTCTTGTTTCAATCATCACCGTATCACGCTCATTGTCAGTGTTTTATCAGTTGTAGCCGGCATATTCATTTTCACCAGGCTTAACCTCCAGCTTCTTCCGAAGGCATCCAGGTCGCTGTTCATCATGGACCTTTATATGGATCCTGAGACAAAACTTTCAAAAACACAGGAAAGGGCTGATTCCGTCACGGCAATGATAATGGCAGACCCGAGGGTGTCCAATGTCACGACTTTCGTAGGAGCATCCGCGCCGAGGTTCATGGCCACTTATGCGCCTCAGCTTCCGGGTTCACACTATGCACAGTTTATCATCAACACCCCGTCAGAATCCGTTACTGAAACTTTGGTCGGAGAATATGAGGACAAATTCGAGAATTATTTCACCGATGCCGTCATCCGTGTAAAGCAGATAGACTATGCCGCAATTCCGGACCCATTCGAGATAGCCGTACGCGGGAAAGACAGGATGGAGCTTGTGCCTTATGCCGACTCGATTCTGGCCTTCCTCCGGGCTCAAGACGACCTCGTAAAATATGCACACCACGACTGTCCGACAGTTCCTTCGGTGAATATAGACCTCAACTATGACATGGTGACAGGAATGGGAATAAACCCATCTTCACTAAGCCTGTCCCTGGCTAGAGATTTCAGTTCTGCGACAGCTATATCAATGGCCGGCATATCTCCCGTGTCCCTGTACAGCGAATTTGGATTGGGAACCGAAAGATTTGATGAACTTGGCAACAAGACCATCCGTTCGGTCATTCCAGGGGTTCAGGTACCTCTCCGCCAGATTGCCGACATTGAACCGGACTGGAAGATGAGTTCTCTGACAAGGCTCGGCGGAACAGACCAGACCATTCTCGTGAGTGCCGACCTCAAAAAGGGAAAATCATTCGGCACCCTCAATAAACGATTCCGCACATGGATGAAAGAAAACATGACTGATATACAGGATGGAATCACTATTGAAGAAAGAGGAAGTACGCTCCTGAATAAGAGATATGGCGGACAGCTTGCCCTTTCCCTGGTGTTTGCCATAATGGTACTTCTGCTTTTCCTGCTCATCAATTTCAAGAAGATATCGATATCACTGCTGATTATTGTCCAGTCTCTTTTCTGCCTTTTGGGTTCCTTCCTTGGACTTTGGATATTCGGCCTTGATTTCGGAATGACGGCCATTCTGGGCCTTATCTCCCTCATAGGTATCATCGTACGAAACGGTATCATAATGTATGAGTATGCAGAGGAGTTACACAATGTCCAGGGATTGAGCATAAGAGAGTCGGCCATGCTCGCCGGCTCACGTAGAATGAGGCCTATCTTCCTGACATCATGTACGACGGCACTCGGAGTTCTGCCGATGATTATCTCACAGGATGCACTCTGGATGCCTATGGGAGTGGTCATCTGTTTCGGTGTGCTGTTCACCCTTCCTCTTATTGTTCTCACAATGCCTGTCATCTACTGGAGGGCATATTCAAAACTGGACAAACAATGAAAAGATTATATTCATTAATCCTGATTCTCCTGCCCTGCCTTGTAGTATCCGGTCAGGAAAGGCAGTCATTCAGCCTTGAAGATTGCCGCAGCCTTGCCATGGAAAACAACACGACCATACGCAATGCCAGGATGGACAAACAGGCAGCAGAGCTGAGAAGGAAAGAGATGTTCACCTGGTTCCTCCCTCAGGTCGGTATCACTTCCATGGGATTCTGGTCAGAGAAAGCCAAGGTTACCTTCCAGCTTGATGACATATTCGTAAATGCAGATGCGGCACAGGATGTCGGCATCATCCTTGGAGAACTCGCTCCGGAATTGGGCCTTTCCGAAAGTTTCCATTTCTTTAAATATGGATTCAACGCAGGTGTAAGCCTGTTCCAGCCGATATACACAGGTGGAAGAATACGCCAGTCATATCAGATTGCCCACTTGCTTGAAGATGCCTCTGATATCAAAAGTGAGATTTTGGAAAAATTCGTCTTGAACCAGATTGACAAGAACTATTTCCTCCTGGCTTCACTTCAGGAGAAACAACGTCTGGTTGATGCCCTGGACAGCTATCTCACCAAAATGGAGGAGCTTGCCACTCTTGCCCTGGATAACGGAGTAATTGTGAAATCTGAATTCATGCAGCTGAAATCCAAGAGACTGGAACTGAACGCCGGGCGTCAGAAACTCAGAACGGGAATCAGGCTTGCGAAGATGAATCTGCTCAATTCGATGGGCATGGAATATAGCATCCTGAATCTGGATAATTATGAATTTCCAGCTGCGAATTTTGGCGACATCCCATCGCCTGAGGATGTGTATGTGGATGAGAATCAGGCAGTTGCAAACAGGGATGAAAGCAAGTTGCTTGATGTGTATGTAAAAGTCCGCCAGCATCAGAAGAAAATCACACTTGGAGGCTCGCTCCCATCAGTCGGTCTGGGCGCCAGATACGGAGTGTCAAGATTCGACATAAGGGATGAATTCAGATGGAACGGAGGGGTTTATCTTGCCTTGAAGATTCCGATTTCATCCTGGGGAAGGACAAGCCTTGCCCTTAAAAGAAGCCAGATTGAGATTGACAAGGCCGAAGCCACACAAAGGGACTTGACGGAAAAACTTACATTGAAGCTGCGCAAGGACTATCTTGAGCTGACTTCGGCGTGGGATGCCATGCAGATTGCCAAAGAGCAGAAAGATTATGAAGAATACCTTCATGAGCAGGCCCGTCTCAATTGTGAGAACGGATATTCCACGGTTGCTGATTTGCTGAAATCCTATTCAGACCTTGCAAAAGCCGAAGAATCATACAGCACAGCCGTAAGCGACTATATCACGGCGCTGCACGCATACCTTGACTAATCAAGGGTGACTGAAAGCCGAATGGCATCATATAATTTGCCCCAATAAATAGACACTGAAACAATGAAAAAAATTTTAGTAGCATTGGCATTGATATGCCTTTCATCTTCTGTTCTGATGGCTCAGGATTGGGCGCAATTCGGCAAGTACGCTTCCGCAAACGACACTGTGAAAGTCAAACCGGTGGCTGTATTTATGGGAGACTCAATCACAGAAGGATGGTACAGAACGGATCCGGATTTCTTTACGGAAAACAATTTTCTGGGAAGAGGAATCTCCGGACAGACGTCTTCCCAAATGCTTGTGCGTTTCAGAAGGGATGTCATTGACCTGCATCCAAAGTATGTCGTCATCCTTGCTGGGACCAACGATATTGCCAGAAACAACGGCGAGATTGCCCTGGAAAACATTCTTGGAAATATCATATCCATGTGTGAACTTGCCAAGGCAAACAAAATCAAGCCTGTTCTGTGCTCAGTGCTGCCTTGTACCCAGTTTACCTGGAGAAAGGAGGTGACCGATGCGGCAGAGCAGATTGTGGCTTTGAACAAGATGCTCAAGGAGTATGCGGAGTCCTCAAAGATTACCTATGTAGACTACCACTCTGCAATGAAGAACGATGAAGGAGGACTTCCAAGGTCAATCGCAAGAGATGGAGTCCATCCGAATATTGACGGTTTCAAAATAATGGAACCCCTGATTCTGGGCAGTTTGTAAGATTTCTTAAGTATTCCTCAGGTCGCCGGCTCTCATTCCCACGGCAATCAAGTCTTTGATAGGCTTTTATGCCGTTACTGATTCTTCTTCAGCCACTCCACGCGTCGCTGGTCAGGGAGATGCTTTACCTTGAAGTCTGAGAAACATGCTTTGAATCCCTGACCGTCAGGACATGCGGCTACGGGGCCAACTTGCAGCGGGCAGTTGTCCTGCATCCAGAGGGTACGCATCATTTTATATTCCTTGTCATCGAAACTGTAGAAGAGTTCGATTGCATCAAGACGGCGGACAGCCTTCAGCCACAGATAAGGAATGGACTCGTCGAGCTGAATGACGCTCCAGTCGGAGGTGTGGTGTGTGACAACGGCAGAGATGTTGAATTTGCCGTCAACAAATTCAATTCCGAATTTCACATAGTTCTCATGGTCCTGGCGGATCATCATTCCTGCCTGGTCGAAACGTTCTTTGTACTCGCCGCTTACCTTGATTTTGGCCTCGAATTCTCCTCCGTATGTGGCATAAAGGAAAGGACCGTCGTCAACGGTGAAACCATAGTGGGCGATACGCCAGTAATCGGTCTGTGCCGGAACTTCCATTTCCAGAACACCGCCTTTGATCTTGTAGCTTTCCGGTTCGTTGAACCATTGCATCTTCTCGAGAGTCTGAGCCTGTGCAGATAAACTGAATGATGCTACCAAAGTAGCCAGAATGAACTTCACTTTCATAAAACCTTTTATTTTTCAGTGTGCAAATATGAGTATTGGTCAGACTTCTTGCAATAGTTATTTTTCATCATTTGGAATTTAGAAGGCACAGTTTACGCGCTACTTCTACGGATTCCGCTGCATTCTGGCATTTGAGTTTGCGCATGATGTTCTGGCGATGGTTGTTAACCGTATTGATGCTGATATGCAGCTCTTCCGCGATTTGCTTGCTGACCTTGCCTTTGCTTATTTTTCCCAGGACCTCAAGTTCTCTGGCAGAAAGCATACCTTGCATATTTGAAGAAGGCTCACTAACCAGAGTGTCAGTGAGAGAATTGACTATTCCTGTCACGCCAGTATTCTGGCCTGCTACGGTGTAAAGGCAAAGGGTCAGCCTTACGTTGCCAGACGGGTCATAATCGAGGTAAAAGATTCTGTGGCGGATGCTCAGCTGGTTGCCGTCTTTGTCGTGCATGCGCAGAAAGTGTTGCAGATAATAATCGGATTTATTCTCCGGGGGCAACTGATTCATGAATGTCAGGAACTGCAACTCCCAGGCAATCTTCTCCGCAACATCGTCTGGATGAATCTGTCTGATCAGCTCTTTCTCCCATATGGATGCAACCTCTGCCGAACCGCTTCCCAGACCGAGCTTTTCTCCCAACTGGCCATAGCATATATAGCTGGTATGCGAAGGCATGCTGCTCAATACTGCAACGGCATTTTCCGCAATGCAATAATGTCTGGCAACAATCTTGGCCGCATTGTAGCGTTCAATGAAACCATCATCACAGCAGAATTCATGATTAAGCAACTGCGTGTTCAGCTTCTCACTTTTAGTCGTATGATCCGGTTTCATTGATTTACTTTTTTTTGTTATTCCTGAATTCCGGGAAGAATTATTACTATATCAGCTATTCTGTACCAGCCGCAAAAAGTAGACAGGTTGATTCGTCAATGGCATTTATCTCTTTAAGAATATAAGATCGTATGAATAGCAATATCTTCCGAGCCATAAACTTTCGCTATGTTTCGGTTCAGCATATGAGATCTTGAATTTAGAACTATAAGAGGAATACTGAAATGATGTTTCCATTCTTTTTTCTTTGGAGAGAACAGGCTGACGCCTTCCTTGAGGTTTA
>CALZOR010000023.1 GCA_945827785.1 uncultured Bacteroidales bacterium
TTTACTCCGAAGCCTGCGTCACAACGCTCCTTTGCTGCACGTGAAGCAACGTCACGAGGAACGAGGTTACCGAATGCAGGATAACGGCGCTCGAGATAATAGTCGCGGTCTTCCTCTGCAATCTGAGAAGGTTTTATCTGGTGTTTGCGGAGTTTCTCAACGTCCTCTTTCTTCTTAGGAACCCAGATACGTCCGTCATTTCTGAGTGACTCGGACATAAGGGTAAGTTTGGACTGCTGCTCGCCATGTACAGGAATACATGTAGGGTGAATCTGGGCAAAGCAAGGGTTTGCGAAGAAAGCACCTTTCTTGTAACACTGCCATGCTGCTGAACCGTTGCTGTTCATTGCATTGGTTGAGAGGAAATAAGTGTTTCCATATCCACCTGAAGCAATGACGACTGCATGTGCTCCGAATCTTTCTATTTCGCCTGTCACAAGGTTTCTTGCAATGATACCTTTGGCCTCACCGTTGATCAGGACAAGATCCAGCATCTCATGACGAGGATAAGATTTCACTGTACCAGCTGCAATCTGACGGTTGAGAGCAGCGTAGGCTCCGAGAAGAAGCTGCTGACCGGTTTGTCCACGGGCATAGAAGGTACGGCTAACCTGCGCACCTCCGAAAGAGCGGTTGGCGAGAAGTCCGCCGTACTCCCTTGCAAAAGGAACACCCTGTGCCACGCACTGGTCAATGATGTTGTTGCTCACTTCTGCAAGACGATAGACGTTCGCCTCACGAGAACGGTAGTCTCCTCCTTTGATGGTATCATAGAAAAGACGATAGACAGAGTCATTGTCGTTCTGGTAGTTCTTTGCGGCATTGATACCACCCTGTGCTGCAATTGAGTGTGCACGACGTGGTGAATCGCTGATACAGAATACCTTGACATTGTAACCGAGTTCACCGAGAGAAGCAGCTGCAGATGCTCCACCGAGTCCGGTTCCTATGACAATGACTTCGAGTTTCCTTTTGTTGCCAGGGCTGACAACACGGATCTGAGATTTGTGCTTTGTCCATTTCTCAGACAAAGGTCCCTCAGGAATCTTAGAAATAAGTTTTTCGGCCATTTTATAGAGTAAATTGAAATTTCGGCACAATTTTACGGATTTTTAGGCAAATGAACAAACTTTAGAGGCAATCCCTTCATAAAAGTTCTAAAACAAAGTGCTTTCATCTCCGGAAGACGGATTCAATCCAAGATGTTCATATGCAAGGGAGGTAACTTCCCTGCCCCTCGGAGTCCTTACGATGAAGCCTTCCTTTATGAGGAAAGGCTCATATACTTCCTCGAGAGTACCCTGGTCTTCACCTACTGCCGTGGCAATCGTGTTGGCACCGACAGGTCCTCCCTTGAATTTGGTGATTATGGTCCTTAGGATTTTATTGTCAATGGCATCCAGTCCCCTCTTGTCTATATTCAGGGCGTCAAGTGCAAATCTTGCAATTTTCAAGTCGATGTGTCCGTTGCCCATGACCTGCGCAAAATCCCTGACCCTGCGAAGAAGCGAGTTTGCAATACGTGGTGTTCCACGGCTTCTGAGCGCAATCTCCCTTGCAGCATCCTTTTCTATACCTATTTTTAATATGGAAGCGCTTCTTTCGACGATTTTTACGAGGGTGTCCGTATCGTAGTATTCCATGGCGCATGTAATGCCGAATCGCGCCCTCAGAGGAGATGTCAGCAGTCCGCTTCGCGTTGTTGCCCCGACAAGCGTGAAAGGATTTAATGAAATCCTCACTGACCTTGCACCAGGACCCTTGTCTATCATTATATCTATGACGAAGTCCTCCATGGCAGAGTACAGATATTCCTCGACCACAGGTGAGAGTCTGTGAATCTCATCAATGAAAAGAACGTCCCCTTCATCAAGCGATGTAAGAAGTCCGGCCAGGTCACCCGGTTTATCCAGAACCGGACCGGATGTAACCTTCATATTGACCCCAAGTTCATTTGCAATGATGTGAGCAAGGGTGGTCTTTCCCAATCCGGGAGGACCGTGGAAGAGCACGTGGTCCAAAGACTCCCCTCTCATTTTTGCTGCCGCGACAAACACCTTCAGATTTGCTATTATTTTCTCCTGCCCGGAGAAATCTTGAAGGTCCTGGGGACGTATAATTCCATCCAAATCTTTATCTTTGCCCTCGCTGGCTTTGCGGGGATCGAAATCATTGCTCATAAAAAGTGACAATCAAAAAATAAATATATACAAATATAGTTCAATATTTTTAAATTTAATGATGATTATTGCTTTGTTAATATGTTGATAACACTAAATTTGTATTGAAAATCAATAATTTAATAAATTTATTTGTGTTGATAAACCTGATATGAAGTCTTTGGAAAAATGTTTATGAAAAATTTTGAATTGAATTTTCATTCTTGGAATATATGTATTTATGAAAATTACCAATAAAGATATCATTTACTGTTAACAGGGTTATTAACCGGTTATCAACAGAAAATACAGTAAAATGTTAATAAGTACAAAATCAATAGAGACAGTTGCTCAAAAATTATCTTCTGAGCGTGAAATCTTCTGCAGTGGACTATTTCTTTCTGCACGTTGGTTTGTTGTATCCCAACTGGATTTGGATTGCATGAATGTGATTGTCCTTCCGGACAGGGATAGTGCAGAATATTGTGCCGCAGACCTATACAATCTGATAGAAGGTGATGTTGTGTTCTTTTTTCCGGATTCAGGAAAAAACTATGAAAGAAGCAATTACAAGGCCTCTCTCGAAGTTCAGAGAACGTCGGCCATAGGAAAGATGCTTGAGTGGTCTGAGGGGGAAAAACTGATTGTCGTCACTTATCCTGATGCTCTTGAGGAGGAAATACCTGACCCGTCTGAAATCCGCAAGTCCCTGCTGAAACTCTCGGTCGGAGATGAAATAAGCCATGAAGACATTGTGTCTTCCTTGGGAGGGCAAGGATTTGAAAGAGTAGATTTCGTTGCCGAACCGGGACAATATGCCGTCAGGGGTGCTATAATAGACATATTTTCTTATTCATGGAACGATCCTTTCAGGATTTCATTCTTTGGGGATGAAATAGATTCCATCAACATTTTCGACTGCAATACCCAGCTTTCAAAGGAAAAGGTTGAGACTGCGGAAATATATCCTGACATCGTTGCAGGTGAAGGAGAAAACACTGTCCGGATTGCTGAAATTCTCCCTGAAGATACTTTATTCTGGCTGGATTCTTCTGACATGTACAGGGAGAGACCTTTTTTTGAAAGTCTTGGAAATTTCAGAAAGATATATACTGACGTACCGCTGTCCCGTCAGAATGAACAGGCCGTGAGATTCAACATAAGCCCTCAGCCATCCTTCAATAAAAACTTCGAGCTTCTTACAGAAGATATAAGAAGGAAGATGGAAGAAGGGTACAGGGTAAGGATATATGGTGAGAAGAAGTCGCAGCTGGAAAGAATTCGCTCCATATTGTCCCAGAACAGCGGCATATTGCCTGAATTCATTCCAGAGTGCAACATCCACAACGGTTTCATTGACCATCAGGACAAGGTGTGCTGCTACAGTGACCATGAAATTTTTGACCGTTTCCACAGAGTTACGATAAGAAGGAGCGTTGAAAAGAGCGAGCAACTTACAATCAACGACCTGACTTCGTTTTCAATAGGTGATTATGTTGTCCATATAGATTATGGAGTGGGAGTGTTCGGAGGGCTTGTCAGGATGAAGGATGACAAGGGAAGAATGCATGAGGTTGTCAAACTTGTATATAAGGATAATGATACCGTTTTCATATCGGTTCATGCTCTTCATAAGATATCACGTTACAAATCAAAGGATTCTGAGCCTCCTAAAATCTACAAGCTTGGTTCTAAGGCCTGGCAGAACCTCAAGGCAAGTACAAAGTCAAAGGTCAAGGATATAGCAAAGGACCTGATTCAGCTATATGCAAAGAGAAAGAGCATGGACGGTTTCGCCTTTTCAGCCGATACATACATGCAGCAAGAACTTGAATCATCATTCATGTATGAGGATACACCGGACCAGGAGAAGGCTGTCCAGGCTGTGAAGAGGGATATGGAAGACAGTTGCCCGATGGACAGGCTTGTGTGCGGAGACGTGGGCTTCGGAAAGACCGAGGTCGCAATCAGGGCTGCATTCAAGGCTGTAGCGGACAGCAAGCAGGTTGCAGTCCTTGTTCCGACGACCATTCTTGCCCTTCAGCACTACAATACGTTCCGCAACCGTCTCAAAGATTTCCCATGCAATGTTGAGTTTGTAAGCAGACTTCGTACTGCAAAGGAAATCAGTGAGATACAAAAGAAAATAAAAAGTGGGGCTGTTGATATTGTGATAGGTACTCATAAACTGATTGGCAAAGGTTTTGAATTTAAGGACTTGGGCCTTCTTATTATAGATGAGGAGCAGAAATTCGGTGTTGGGGCAAAAGAGAAAATAAGACAGATGAAGGCTTCGGTGGATACCCTGACTCTCACTGCAACCCCTATACCGAGAACCCTACAGTTCTCGCTTCTTGGAGCAAGGGACCTTTCCATTATCAATACTCCCCCGCCAAACAGGATTCCGGTCCAGACTGAAATAATGCTTTTCGACCACGATGAAATCAGGAAGATAATCAATTATGAACTGAACCGTGGGGGGCAGGTATTCTTCGTTCACAACAGAGTTGAGGAACTTCAGTCCATACATGATATCCTTCACAGGATTGTGCCGGACATGAAAATATGCATGGCACATGGGCAGATGGAGCCGAAATTACTTGAGAACAAGATACTTGAATTCATGGCCGGAGATTATGACATGCTTCTTTGCACGACGATAATCGAGAACGGACTTGATATTCCGAATGCCAATACCATAATCATCAACCAGGCACAGAACATCGGCCTCAGTGACCTCCATCAGCTCAGGGGAAGGGTTGGAAGGTCGAACAGGCGTTCTTTCTGTTATCTGATAGTGCCTCCTCTTGTTTCGATAACGGACGAAGCAAGACGCAGGCTGAAGGCAATAGAATCGTTTTCAGATCTGGGAAGTGGTTTCAATATTGCCATGCAGGATCTTGACATAAGAGGTGCCGGAAATCTCCTTGGGGCAGAGCAGAGCGGATTCATAACTGACATGGGATTTGAAACATATCAGAAGATTCTTGCGGAAGCCATGGAAGAACTCGGTATGGAGAACGGAACCGTTTCAAGAAGTCATGATGAAAATTATGTATCTGACTGCACCATCGATACAGACCAGCTTGCTCTAATTCCTGATACCTATATTGACATGACTGCAGAGAAAATCAGGATATACAAGGAGCTTGACTCTATGACATCCGACAGGGAAATGGAAGATTTAAAGAAAAAACTCCGGGACCGCTTTGGAGCCATGCCTGAAGAGGTTCTCCGTCTGTTTGATATAGTAAGAGTAAGAAGACTTGGACAACAGCTTGGTTTTGAGAAGATTATCATAAAGAATGGAGTTATGATAGCCTTCTTTGTCTCAAATCCTCTTTCACAATATTACAGAAGCAGCCGCTTTTCTGCCATTCTTGAGAACATAGGTAAATATCCCAATCTTTTCGAATTGAAGCAGAACGACAATAAACTCAGAATCTTTTCAAGGAATGTCGACAGTATTTCAAAGGCTTTCGCAATTTTGAAAAAAATGCAATAATTACTATTTTTGCGCCTCTCTAAATCGATAACCGGTGGCTAATCTTATCATAGATATTGGAAATACGGCTTTGAAGGCTTCCTGGGCGGACGGGATTACCCTTGGAAAGACTTTCAGATACCAGGGTGAAAGGATGCTTGATTTCATTCTTTCCCTTACCAGGAAAAACAGACCTCAGACCATGGTTCTGAGCAGTGTGAGAACATTCTCGCAACAGAGCATTGAAAGACTCAGTCAGGAGTGTGACAGACTGATAACCGTTGATTCACAGATGCTTTCAAAGTATGGTTTACCGGAATCAATGACTTCGGACAGGGCAGCATCGATAATTGCAACAAGATTTCTTTTCAAAGGCAGGGGATGTACGATATTTGATTTCGGTACAACGCTTTCCATAGATTTCCTGGATGAAAAAGGAGGTTATGCCGGAGGAATGATTTCTCCCGGATGCAGGACAAGATTCAAGGCACTTAACCGTTATTCCAGAAATCTTCCTCTTATGGATGCACCGGAGGATATCAAGGAAAAATGTGTAAGTATTTCAGATTCCATATCTTCAGGAGTCGTTACAGGCATAATCTTTGAAATAGGCGGCTACATTTGCCGCTATCCTGATAATGTTACTGTTTTTACGGGCGGTGATGCAAATTATTTTGCAAAACGGATGAAAAACTCCATCTTTGCAGTTTGTAATCTTGTGTTGATGGGCTTGGCTTTGATAGCACTTGAAAATTAATTATGATGAAATTGGCACACAAGACTGTATTGTTTGTATTTTTTATGACTATATGCGTTCTGTCCTTTGCCCAGGATGGAACCTATGGTGCTTATTCTCCATATTCGATATATGGAGTCGGCGACATTTCAAAAGAAGGAACAGCATATAACAAGAGCATGGGTGGTGTCGGGATTGCTACAAGAAACAGAAGGTTTATAAACTATCTCAATCCTGCTGCCGTAACAGCCCGTGATTCTCTTGCTTTCATGGCTGATTTCGGCATTTCAGAGAAAAATACCCTTTACCGTCAGGGGGATATCAAATCAGCAAAGAATACATTCAATATTTACGACTTGATATTGAGTTTCCCTATATGGAGGTCTTCTGCATTCATGGTTGGAATAACTCCTTTCAGTGATGTCGGCTATGATTTTTCAAGGGTTGAGACTGATAAGAATATTATAGGAAATACTGGAAACATAACATATAGTTCATACGGAAAAGGAAGTGTATATCAGGCATTCATAGGTGCCGGGGCTACATTCTGGAAAAGACTTTCCGTTGGTGCTGAAATGATTTACTATTTCGGAAACATTGACAAGGTCACAAATATGGACTATACCAATTCTTCCTACAGATCAGTCAACAGCGGACATGACCTTACGGTGAGGGGAGTTACCGGTAAGTTCGGACTTCAATATGAGCAGAGGCTTGGAGGAAATGTTTCCATGATTGTCGGGGCAACCTACAGGATGAAGACAAATGTGAAAGGTTATTCAACCTCATATCGTTTTGCAAATCAGTCAAGTGTGAGTGACACTCTGAGCTACAGGGTTGATACTCTTGCACAAAATAATATAGGTTTTGGTGATGAACTTGGAGTCGGACTGTCCATAAAGGGTGGGGAGCAGTGGTCTGTGGAATTCAACTATCTGAGGTCGGACTGGACAAAATCCGGTTTTGAAAGCGTAGGTGGTTTTTCATCTGTTAGTTCAAGACCGAATACCCAGAATGCAGTTTTCTCATCTACCGTTTCCCAGTCTTTCAGAGTTGGATTTGAACTTGTTCCGAACAGGAATGATATCAGGTATTACTTCAAAAGGTGTTCGTACAGGGCCGGATTTTACTATGACAAATCATATTATAAACTCAATGGAGAGAATGTTAACAATATGGGAATAACCATAGGAGTAACTCTTCCGGTGTTCAGATGGTACAATGGTATATCAATAGGAGTGGACTTCGGTCAGAGGGCAAGTACGAGGAATAATATGATCCGTGAACAATATGTAATGTTCAATCTTGGATTCAATATCCATGATATATGGTTCCAGAAGACACAGTATCATTAGAAATATATTAAATAAGGATAATGCTATGAAAAAAATTGTTTTGTCAATCCTGGCTGCTGCAATGGCGCTTGCAGGAAGTCAGAAACTTTCAGCTCAGGGAAAATTCGGTCCTGACAGTACAGAGTGTATCAAGTATCTTTCCTACTACACTGAGTACTACAAACAGAAAAATTATGAGTCTGCGATTCCTAACTGGAGACAGGCTTACAAATACTGTCCTCCGACAGCAAGGTATTCGTTGCTTTCAGACGGAACAACTCTTATTAGATTCCTTATCAACAAGAATGCAAAGAATACTGAATATAAGAATAAACTTATTGACTCATTGATGGTTATATATAATCAGAGGGTTGAGTTCTGGCCAAAATATGCAACAAGTTCACTCAATAACAAAGCTCTTGACATGTATAACTTCATGAAGGATGATCCAAAGGCTTTGTTCGAGGGATTGAGTGCCATTATAGAAAAGACCAAGACTGCCACAAAACCGAACATCTTCCTTTTTAATATGGATACTGCTTGTCAGCTTTACAAAGATGAAAATATTGACCCTGAGACGGTAATCAACACTTACGAGACTTCAATTGAGTATCTTTCTGCAATTAAGCCTAAAAATGAAACAGAAGGAAAACTTATAGCAAAGACCATTGAGGATATAGAAAGCCTTTTCATTCAGAGCAAGGTTGCAAGTTGTGACAATCTCATTGCACTCTTCGGACCGCGCGTTGAAGCTGATCCTGAGAATCTTGACCTTGCCAAGAATGTGGTCAAGATGATGAGCATCACTGAAGGATGTACTGATAATGACTTGTATCTCAATGCAGTCAACAAAATGTATGTAGCTGAACCTTCTCATAACTCTGCATTCTTCCTCTACAGACTCTACTCTTCAAGAGGCGATATGGAGAACGCTGTGAAATATATGCAGGAGGCAATTGATTACGAAGAATCTGATGCGGATACAGATGCTGACTATTATTATCAGCTCGGTGCATTCTGCTTCAAGAACGGTAATCCTTCAAAAGCATTCGAAAGTGCTGTCAAGGCTGCTGAACTTGATACCGATGGTGACATCAAGGGAAAGGCATACATGCTTGCAGGTACAATCTGGGGTTCTCAGTCATGTCCTGGTGATGAAATTACAAGAAGGGCTCCATACTGGGTTGCGGTTGACTATATGACAAAGGCAAAGAATGCTGACGAGTCACTTGCAGAGGATTGCGACAACTACATCAGACAGTACAGGTCTTACTTCCCTCAGACAGCTGAGGCCTTCATGTACGATATTACTGACGGACAGTCATACACCGTATCATGTGCAGGAATGAGGGCAACCACTACAGTAAGAACACAGAAATAATATTTGAAACGAGTATTACATATCTTGAGGATGATTGCAACCGCATCAGCGGTTGCTTTCGTCGTTTATTCTTGCAAGGGTAAACTGGCTGAAGCTGAGAGCCTCATACTTGAAGATACTCCTGTGCAGACAGTTGACAATATGTTCATTATTCATTCTGAGAACGGAAAGATTCAGCTCAGGATGGAGGCTGACCTGATGGAAAGATATGAAAGGGATACGGTTTCGTATGAACTCTTCCCGAAGGGTTTTGCCGTTTATGGATATACAGATAATGAACTTCTTGAAACAGAGATAGTTTCGGATAAAGCAAGACATCTAAAATACAAGGATGGAAGGGAAAAGTGGGAAGCTTTCGGAAATGTTGTGGTGAGGAACCTCATCAAACAGGAAGTGATGGAAACCGATACTCTTTACTGGGACCAGAAGAATGAGAAAATATTCACTGACTGCTATGTGAGGATGTATTCTCCTGACGGTTTCATGCAGGGATATGGAATGGAATCTGACCAGAGGGCACGCAACAGCATAATACTCAAGCCATTCAACAGTTATGGAATTATCGTGCAGGATAGTACCGCGGTTTTGACCGATTCTGTCAATTTTATAGGTCCTTTGCTGAAAAAATAGAATATATTGAAAGAAAATTGCTATATTCGCACCCCAATTGTGTTTTGATTGATAACTAAACTGATAATAATTTAAATATTCAATAAAATGGCAGTTCTTGAAACAATCCGTGTGAAACTCGGAATTCTGATAACAGTGCTTATTGCAGTGGCTCTGTTGTCTTTCATCATCGACCCGACCACACTTCAGTCTGTATCTTCTTCAATGTCTTCAAAGTATGATGTAGGAGAGATTGACGGAAAATCCATTTCATACAATGATTTCCAGGCTGATGTCGAAAAATTCACTGCAATAAACGAAATCGTCAGCGGATCTACAGTTCATAATGAGCAGCAGCAGATAGCTGTAAGAAATGCAGCATGGCAGTCTCTTCTCGACAAATATCTTTTTGTCAAGAATGCTCAGGCAGCTGGTATCAATGTAGGTGACGAAGAGATGGTTAAACTTCTTTCAGGTGAAGTTGACTCTCCGGTATTTACCCAGAATCCTGCATTCTTCGATGAAAATGGACTGTTCTCAAAGGCAAGAGTCCTTGAATTTGTAAGTTATATCGAGTCAGACCAGACAGGAAAACTCAAAATTTATTGGGATTATCTTCAGGAGTCTGCAAGAAATCAGCAGTACTACAACAAGTACATGGCTCTTTTCACACAGAGCAACGTTATCAACCCTCTGATGCTTACAGAGAAGATTGCTGAAAACAACAACACATTCGACCTCGAGTTCGTAATGGTGCCTTTCGGATATGCAAAGGACACCACAATCGTAGTTTCCGACAAGGAAATCAAGGAATACTACAATGCTCACAAGAAATTCTACAAACAGAAAGCAAGCAGGGACATCGAGTATGTTGTGTTCGAGGTTGTTCCTTCAGCAGAGGATATCGCAGCTGCAAATCAGTCACTTATAGACGTTTATGATGAATTTGCCACTGCTGAGAACATGAAAAGCTTCCTGATGGCAAACTCTGACAGGCAGTATGACGACCGTTGGTACAAGGCAGGTGAGCTCAGGTCAGTTGCCAGCGAAATCAATGACTTCGCTTTCAGCGGTGCAAAAGGTACTTCAGAGGTTATTTCAAAGGATAATGTTTTCTATGCAGCAAGAGTAATGGAAACTGCAATGGTTCCGGATTCTGTATATGTAAGACACATCCTTCTTCAGGGTGCTGATGCAGCAAAGGCTGACAGCCTTATTTCAGTTCTCAAAGGCAAGAAGGCTACTTTCGCTTCTGTAGCTTCCGAGTATTCTGCTGACAACAACAAGAACGTTCCTGAAAGAGGTGATATCGGCTGGATGACACAGACTTATATGATTCCAGGCTTTGAGTCGGTTCTTACCGCAAAGACAGGGGAACTTTTCGTTCTCAATACCCAGTATGGAAAACATATAGTTGAAGTTACAAAGAGAACTGCTCCGGTTGAGAAGAAGAAAGTTGCTATCCTTGAGAAAGGTGCCGTTGCAAGCAGGGAGACAATCAATACATATTATTCTCAGGCAAATGACCTTGCAATCAAGTCAGCAGGCAAGTATGAGAATTTCAGGAATGCAGTTCAGGAAGGTGGTCTCTATGCTCACCCTGTAAAGAAGATGCTCGAAGGTGCTGACAGGCTCGGATCGATTGAAAATGCCAAGGAAGTATCAAGATGGGCATTTGAGAACAAGGTTGGCAAGGTTTCCAACATCATTACCTTAAACAACAATTATTTCGTAATAGCAGCAGTTACAGGTATTCATAAAGAGGGATATGCTGACATCAAGGAGGTTTCTTCAAGCATCAGCAATATTCTCTATTCAGAGAAGGCCGGACAGAAAAAAGCTGCCGAAGTTGCTGAGAAGATCAATGGTCTTTCAGATATGAATGCAATCGCAGAGGCTCTCTCTACAACTGTAAGCACAAAAGAAGGCGTTGCTTTCTCATCAATGACTTCACAGGGGCTTGATCCAAAATTCATTGGTTCCGCATCTGTTGCTCAGGATGGTGTTATCTGCGGACCTGTAGCCGGAAATATCGGAGTATATGTTTACAAGGTTACCGGACGTGATACAGGTGCATTCTACACTGAGGATGATGCAAAGGCTCGTGAGTCACAGATGACTCAGTATACTACTCAGATGATTCTTCCTGTAATGATGGATGATGCAGAAGTGGTTGACAACCGTGCCCGCTTCTTCTAGAGTATGTCATATAGTATAAATGAAAATGGGATGATCGTGAGATCATCCCATTTTTTTAGTCTGTATAAGGTTCTCCGTCAAAATCAATTTTGTCCAGATATCCGTGTTTGAACATACAGTGCTTGTATATCCATTCCTGTCTGGAAGTATCCAGAGAATTCCACAGCGCCGTACAGTGAGGATATGAAGCCTCTCCTTTTATTTCCGGGTTCTTTGCAAGGATTTTGGTTGCAATCCTTTCTTTTTCCGTGACTTTCAGTCCGGACCACCATTTGTCCAAGTCCATAATTTTTATTTTTAAACGTTAAAAAGAAAATGCATAATGTCCCCGTCTTGCACCACATAGTCCTTACCCTCAATTCCTAGCTTTCCTGCGGCCCTGCAGGCTGCTTCTGACTTAAGTTCGATAAAGTCCTCATATTTGATGACTTCGGCCCTGATAAAGCCTTTTTCGAAGTCTGTGTGAATGACTCCCGCAGCTTTCGGAGCCTTGTCCCCCTTGTTTATTGTCCATGCCCTGCATTCATCAGATCCTGCAGTGAAGAATGTCCTGAGGTTGAGAAGGGAATATGCGCTTTGGATGAGCCTTACAACTCCGGATTCTTCAAGTCCCATCTCCTCAAGGAACATCTGCCTTTCTTCATAGCTCTCGAGTTCTGCAATGTCAGACTCTATTTTTGCTGCTATTACAAGGATTTCAGCATCTTCGTCCTTTACGGCTTCGCGAACCTTCTCAACATATTCATTTCCTGACTTCGCAGAATTTTCATCCACATTGCAAACATACATCACTGGTTTGTCAGTGAGAAGGAAAAGTTCCTTTGCAAGCTGTTTATCCTCCGCATTTTCAAATTTGACAGTTCGGCAGGATTTTCCTTGTTCAAGGGCTTCTTTGTATCTCAACAGGATTTCATAAAGTTTCTTTGCATTTTTGTCTCCTCCTGTCTGAGCCTGTTTCTGAACTTTTGCAATACGGTTTTCAACGGTCTCAAGGTCCTTGAGCTGGAGTTCCATGTCTATGACTTCCTTGTCACGTACAGGGTCCACGCTTCCGTCAACGTGTACGATGTTCGGATCATCGAAACACCTGAGGACGTGAAGAATTGCATCAGTTTCCCTGATATTTGCAAGGAATTGATTACCAAGACCTTCTCCTTTGCTTGCCCCCTTTACGAGGCCGGCTATATCCACAATTTCAACAGTAGCAGGTACAACCCTTTTCGGATTGCAGAGGCTTTCAAGAACTTCAAGTCTTTTATCTGGAACGATGGTGGAACCTATGTTCGGCTCAATTGTGCAGAAAGGGAAGTTCGCGCTCTGTGCCTTTCCCGAACTTACACAATTGAAAAGAGTTGATTTACCAACATTAGGGAGTCCCACTATACCGCATTTAAGTGACATAATTCGTTTATTTTAGGATCAATAATTCATATTGGGAATGCAAATTTAATCCAACTTTTTTGTTTATGTATGTTTTTTCTGTTTTAATGGGAAACTTTTTCTGTTTTAATCAGTTTTTTTCAATCACAGTCTCCAATTTTGTCAGAAAGAAGACAAAAGATGAAGAGGCTGTTGATAATATTGATTATGCTTATTCCCCCGATATACATGAAGGGAGAGGCTGGGAAAGACACCTTGGTTGTGATGTTCTGGAATCTGGAAAATCTCTTCGATTATCATGACGGGGGGACAGGTCCTTCCGACAGGGAATTTTCATCATCAGGAAGTAGAATATGGACTAAACATAGATTTTATTCAAAGTGTGACAAGGTTGCCAAAGCCGTGACATGGATTGCGGATAAGTATTCAAGGATGCCGGATATCATTGGTCTCTGTGAGGTGGAAAACAGGAATGTATTATATAAGTTACTTAATGATAGTATATTACGAAAATATGACTATCAGATAGTGCATTATGATTCGGCAGACAAAAGGGGAATTGATACGGCTCTTCTTTTCAGGAAATCATCTTTTTCATTATTGTCCTCTTCTGTACACACCCCTGAGTTTGAAGGCAAAAAACTGAGTACAAGAGATATTCTTGAGGTTAGCCTTGACAGGGAAGGAGGTATTTTCCATTTTATTATAAATCATCATCCTTCAAAATTCGGAGGAGATAAATCTTCCGAAGGGAGAAGATTTTCCGCTATGAAAAAGATGAAAATGCTGTGTGATTCACTCATTGATCTGAATGACGGAGGAAACCTTGTATGTATGGGAGATTTCAACGACACTCCTGATGCACCGCAGTTTGAAATCGTTGAAGATGTTCTTGTAAACAAATCTCTCGATGCTTTCAAAAGAGGTGAAGGAACAATCCGTTTTCAGGGGAAATGGGACCTTATAGATATGTTCATGGTGAGCGATTCCATTGCTGACAAATCAGTCATGGATATTGTACAGGTTCCCTTCCTCATGGCATGGGACAATTCCCATCCAGGATACAAGCCTTTCAGGACATACTCGGGTCCAAGATATATCGGTGGAGTGAGCGACCATTGTCCTATTGTGTTGAAAATTTTATTCTGATATGGTCTGAAATGATTTTTGTAAGAAAGACATACAATAATTCATGGCTATTCCAAGTTATTTTTTATATTTGAAAGAATTTTGAAGATCATATTAGTAACATTAAAATCATATACAATGAAACAGAAAATTGCGGAAAAATTCCACACACTTTTCCAGACAGATGGCGATTTCTTCGCTTCTGCCGGACGTATCAACCTGATAGGTGAACATACTGACTATAATGGTGGTTTTGTATTTCCGGGTGCCATAGACAAAGGAATTATTGCTGAAATCAAACTCAACGGCACTGACAAGGTGCGTGCTTTTGCTCTTGACCTTGACGAGTACTGTGAGTTCGGACTCAATGAGGAGGACCTTCCTGCACAGAGCTGGGCAAGATACATCTTCGGTGTCTGCCGCGAGACAATCAAGAGGGGAGGCAAGATTTCAGGCTTTGATACAGTTTTCGCAGGTGACGTTCCTCTCGGAGCAGGTATGTCTTCTTCTGCCGCCCTTGAAAGTACTTTCGCATTTGCCTTGAATTATCTTTTCAATATAGGAATTGACAAATTCGAACTTGCACGCATCGGACAGAGCACCGAGCACAACTATTGTGGAGTGAACTGCGGAATCATGGACCAGTTTGCATCCGTTTTCGGAAAGAAAGGCAATCTCATGCGTCTGGACTGCCGTTCAATGGAGTTTGAGTACTTCCCGTTCGATCCTGAGCAGTATGGTTATAAGCTTGTTCTTCTTAATTCAAGAGTTAAACATGAACTGGTAGGTTCTCCGTACAATGACCGCCGTGCTTCCTGCGAGAGGGTTGCAAAGGTTCTCGGACAGGAGTTCCTCAGGGGAGCTACAATGGACCAGCTTGAGGCAATCAAAGACCAGATTTCCGAGGAAGATTACCTCAGGGCACGTTATGTCATCGGTGAGGAAAATAGGGTTATCGATGTCTGTGATGCTCTTCAGAAAGGTGACTACGAGACTGTAGGTGCACGTATGTACGAGACTCACTGGGGCATGTCAAAGGATTATGAAGTGTCATGTGAGGAGCTCGACTTCCTTGCTACAGTGGCTAAGGAGTGTGGCGTAACAGGTTCACGTATCATGGGCGGCGGATTCGGTGGATGTACTATAAACCTCGTCAGGGAAGAGCTTTATGATACATTCATTGCAAAGGCAAAAGCCGCATTTGCTGAGAAATACGGCCATGAGCCTATAGAAATTCCTGTCATTATAAGCGACGGAGCCCGCAAACTTGAATAATTCTAAAGGAAAAGATTTGATAGGAAGATGAGAATGATGGTGAGCGGAGCGACCCATCGGATAAGGAACCATATAAAGTTGAAGGACTTGACATTGCCCTTGATGGTGCCTCCATTGGTGAATTCATCCATTACATCAGACTTTTTCATCTTCCATCCGGCAAACATCACGACAATGAAGCTGCCTATTGTCATAAGGAAGTTGGCAGAAAGTTTGTCGAAGAAATCGAAGATAGTATTGCCGATTATCTTGAAATCCGAAAGAGGACCGAAGGAAAGTGAACAGAAAATTCCTGTAATCCATGTTATCATGAAAATAAGCATGCAGGATTTTTTTCTGTTCATTCCTTTTTCTTCTACCAGATAGGCCACACCTACCTCAAAAAGCGAGATTGATGAGGTCAGGGCTGCTATCAAAAGTGCCATGAAGAAAAGAATGGCAACAAGGCTTCCCAGCGGCATCTGTGAAAAGATGAACGGAAGAGTTTTGAATACCAGGCCTGGTCCTTCCTGTGGATTCAGTCCGAAGGCAAAAACGGCAGGCATGATGGCACATCCTGCTATCAGGGCGAATATCAGGTCTGAAACTGCAATGGAAACGGAAGACTTCGCAATATTCTCGCTCTTGTTCACATAGGAAGCGTAGGTGAGCATTGTGCCGCATCCGAGAGAAAGTGAGAAGAATGACTGGCCGAGGGCTGCAGCGCATACTTCTGCATTCAGTTTTGAGAAATCAGGCTTGAAAAGGTAGGCTATTCCTTCCGAGGCTCCATCAAGTGTCATTGCACGGACTGCAATCAGTACGACCACAACGAATAGTATAGGCATCATAATTTTTCCGAACCTCTCAATACCTCCTTTTACGCCTCCCATCACTATCAGTGCGGTTATAAGAAGGAAGAATGTGTGACCGAAAATTGGAATCCAGACAGATGAGACCAGGTCATTGAACATGGTGTTGAGTTCTTCATGGGTGACGTAGTCGGTAAACCCGAATGTGCACGCCTTGAAGAAATATTCTATGGACCATCCTCCGATAACGCTGTAGTAGGAAACAATAATCAGGGGGGCTACAAGAGAAATTAGTCCGGCCCATTTCCAGGCAGTTCCAGGGGCGAGTTTTTTGAATGCTCCGAATGCATTCTTCTGGCTCCTTCTTCCAATTATGAATTCACAAAGAAGAATAGGAAGCGACAACAGGAAAACACATAGTATGTATATGATGATGAAGGCGGCTCCTCCATATTCTCCAACCATATACGGGAAACGCCACATGTTTCCCAGACCTATTGCCGACCCTGCCATGGCCATAAGAACGCCAAATCGGCTTGTAAAGTTTTCTCTCTGCATGTCAAGTTCGTTTAAGGCTGATTATTTTCTTATATATGTAATGACTTCGTAGTCCAATCCGCTATTCTCATCGTGCATCAGACTGCCGCGGCTGTCAATCTTCCAGGTCTCGGGGCAGATCTCAGGGAAGAAGGTGTCTGCATCATCAATTGTTGTATGAACTCTGGTAAGTATCAGTTTGTCAGCTGATTCCATAGCCTGGGAGTAAATCTGTCCACCTCCGATTACAAAGCATTTTTCCTGCTGCATTCCGAATTCTGGTGCCCGTTCCGCAGCCATATCATAAGCATCCTGCAATGATGCGGCAAGAAAGGCTCCTTCACAGGCTGAAGCTTTTCTCGAAATCACAATGTTGAGCCTTTTGGGAAGAGGTCTTCCAAGCGATTCGAAAGTGCGCCTCCCCATAATGACACAACAGCCTGAGGTATTCTTCTTGAAAAATTTCAGGTCTTCTGAAATATGCCACAAAAGATTGTTATCCTTGCCGATTGCAAGGTTATCGGCTACGGCCGCTATAATTATCTTCTCCATCATACTGCAACAGGAGCCGGAATCCTCGGCCATGGATCATATCCTTCGAGAGTGAAATCCTCATATTTGAAATCGAAGATATTCTTCACATCCGGATTGATTTTCATCACCGGCAGAGGGCGTGGCTCTCTTGAAAGCTGAAGGTCAACCTGCTCGAAGTGATTGGTATAGATGTGTGTATCTCCTGTAGTATGGATGAACTCACCAGGCTTATATCCGCATACCTGGGCAATCATCATGGTCAGAAGGGCATAGGAAGCAATGTTGAAAGGAACTCCAAGGAACACATCCGCACTTCTTTGGTAGAGCTGGCATGAGAGGCGTCCGTCGGCCACATAGAACTGGAACATGGTATGACATGGAGGAAGGGCCATTTTGTCCACTTCAGCCACATTCCATGCGGATACTATCATCCTTCTCGAATCAGGATTGCGCTTCAGGGTTTCAATCACCTGGGACAACTGGTCTATAGTGCCTCCATCCGGGGTGGGCCAGCTGCGCCACTGGTGTCCGTAAACGGGACCAAGATCTCCGTTTTCGTCTGCCCATTCGTCCCAGATACTCACTCCGTGGTCCTTCAGGTATTTAATGTTCGTGTCTCCCGATATAAACCACAATAGTTCGTAAATTATTGATTTTAAGTGTACTTTCTTTGTTGTCAGAAGAGGGAAGCCCTTGCTCAGGTCGAACCTCATCTGATAGCCGAACACGCTTTTTGTGCCGACTCCTGTACGGTCGCTTTTAATTGCTCCGTTCTCTTTTATGTGACGGAGCAGATCCAGATACTGTTTCATCTTTTATGAACTTTAAGCTTCGCAAACGTCGAAACCCCAGGGTGGAATCTATTCAACTGAGAATGCAAAAATAATAGCCTGCTCATATACATCTCCGGGACGGAGAACTGGCGAAGGATATTCAGGCTTGTTCGGAGCATCAGGGAAGTTCTGACATTCGATGGCCACTCCTTCATAGTCGTTGTAGCTGCGTCCGCATTTGCCTTGTGGACAGCCTGCAAGCCAGTTTCCTGTATAGATCTGGACTCCCGGCTGGGTTGTATGGACCGTAAGTGTCCTGCCGCTTTCCTGGGAGTGGAGGACTGCCGCTTCCTGGATCTGTCCCGGAACATAGCCGTCGATGACCCAGCAATTGTCGTAGCCTTTGCCGTGTTTGAGGGCAGGGAAGTCCTCGTTGATGTCCCTTCCGAGAGCTTTGGCTGTTATGAAGTCCATTGGTGTTCCTGCAACAGGACGGCTTTCTCCAAGAGGAATAAGACTGTCGTCCGTTGGGAGGTATTCTGATGCATTCAGACGGAGGGTATGCTTGAGTATGTCTCCGTTTCCTTCACCGTTGAGGTTGAAATAGGCGTGGTTGGTGAGGTTGATGATGGTTGGAGAGTCAGACTCGGCAACAAAGGTAAGGCGGAGTTCGTTCTCCTCAGTCCATTCATAGCGTGCTGTTGCCTTCAGAGCGCCGGGATAACCCATTTCTCCATCCTCTGCGTCATAGAGGAACTCCACTGCATCACCGTCAATCCTGCTTTCCCAAACCTTGTTCTGGAATCCTTCAGGGCCTCCGTGAAGATGGTTCGGACCATTGTTAACGGGCAGTTCATATTCAACTCCGTCAAGGGTGAATCTTCCCTTGGCGATGCGGTTTGCATACCTTCCGGGAATTTTTCCTGCGCATGGTCCGTCTGCGAAATAACTCATTGGATCCGGATAGCCGATGACAACGTCTGCAAGGACTCCTTCCCTGTCAGGTACTGCAATTGATACGATACCGGCACCTATGGATGAGAGTTTTACATAAGAACCTGATTTATTGGTTATTGTATAGAGATAAATCTCTTTTCCGCAGGCAGTTTTGCCCCAAAGTTCCTTAGTGATATTCATAATATGTCGTTTTTTCTTTTTCAGAATTAGTGAATCCTTCAAATTTAGAATTAAATGCCGAGACTGCCAAAAAAAGCGAAGACATTCTCCACGGTAGCATCTTTCATCACGACCTTTTTATCTTTGTCAAGCAAGTACAGGGAAGGAATGGCCCTGACATGGTAAAGAAGATCCGTGCGGATGACATAATCCGGATCAAAACCGTTGTACCAGTTTTCCGGATAGATTGGCATATATGATTTCCATGCCTCAAGGTCTTCATCGATATATATGTTCAGGACGGCCAGTTCTCCTGTCTGTATCATGTACTGGATACCTTCGGAAGCCTTCAGATTTTCTATGATATCAAGACAAGCATTGCATCCCGGGTTGCTGAAAAATAGCAGAATCCATTCAGAATCAATGCTGTACAATGTACGGATTTTTCCTCTTTTGTCGGAAAATCTGAAGTCCGCAGCCTTTGTGCCGATTCTGTTCATGGCACATAGTTTTGCATCGTTTTCGTATGAGCTTCTTTTCTCAGGACTGATGTATTCGGATGAAGAAAGCCTTTCGGCATATATTCCATATAAATCTTCATTTCGGAGAGGGGAGTTTGGGTCATATAAATATTTATAAACCAAATCATTGACTGATTCAAATATATTGGAAGAGGTGTCTTTCTTTTCACATGCCGCCACTTTTGAATACAACTTGTCCATGGATTTGCATCCGACATCGAATCTGACCATGGAAAGACAGGATACCCAGTTGGCAAAATTCTGCTCAAATTCCATTTTCCTTACTCCTCCGACAAGAGACGTGTCCAGGGAATATACCCTTGTAGTGTCGGTGAAAGCATCCCAGAAATGCAGGGCAACATAATCTGCCCTGTCCTGGGCATCTTCCATCATGGACGGAGGATTTACAAGGGGAAATGCCACTGGAGGGAGTGTCCTGTTTTCCCTTTGGCCGCATCCGAATATAAGAAAGGCAATGGCTAATATCGAGAGTCCGTGTTTCATAAATATTCCATATTTTCCGCAAAAATATAGAAAATACTTCATGAAATTGAAAAATAATTACCTTTGCGGTTTGTAAAAATTTGACATCAGAAGAATGAAATCTGCTGGAATTCTTAAAATATCCATTGTGATAGTGACAATGTTTCTTGTGCGGGACGTTTGCCATGCACAGTTCTTTGTTACAGGAGATGATCCTGGCAGATTGAAGTGGTTATCCATTGACACAGACCATTTCAGAATCATATACCCGAAGGGTGATGATTCCCTTGCATTCGATTATGCGCGCAATCTGGAGAAATACAGCGGATCGGTTTCCAGAACGACGGGATATGAAATATCAGGAGGATGGGGTACTAAGATGCCCGTTGTGCTTCATACATACAATGGAGAGAACGGCTCCGTAGCCTGGGCTCCGAAAAGGATGGATCTTTATACGATACCTTCTCCATATTCTCCTGAACCTCTTCCATGGAAAAAGATGCTTGCCATCCATGAGTCCAGACATGTGACCCAGATGCAGTTCGGGATGACAAGGGCCATGAAACCTTTTAACTGGTTTTTCGGAGAGATGTTCAATATCCTTGTGTCCCTTGTATATCCGGGTATCTCCGCAATGGAAGGTGATTGCGTCATAACTGAAACAGCGTACACATCTTCAGGAAGGGGCAGGACTTCGGAATTCCTCAACTATTACCGTATTGCATTTGACCAGGGCATCACCAGACCTTATGTAAAATGGAGATACGGATCCGAAAGGTACTATGTCCCGAACTATTATTCACTCGGCTATCTTACGATAGGAGGAATGAGGGTGTTTTATGACTGTCCTGATTTCATGCACCGTGTATATGAACTGTCGGCCCGCAGACCATACAATTTTTTTGCTTACGATACGGTAATCAAGGAAGTTTCAGGAAAAAAAGAACAGAAAGCTTTCAAGGAAATATGTGATTCAATGGCGGTAATATGGAAGGCTGAAGCGGATGCAAGGGCGCCTTATACTCCTGCAAGGCAGATTGTCAAGGAACCTCGCCTATTCATGAATTACACTAATCCTGTTTCGACAGACAATGGAATATATGTTTTCAGAAGCGGTTTCGAGCATGCTCCGGCCCTGGTAAAGGTAGATGCTGCCGGAAGGGAAAAATTCATAAGGAATGTGTCTTCAAACACAAGTGCACTTGCTTACAGCAGTGCCGACGGGAAAATATGGTGGAGCGAAAGCACCCGCAGCGCCAGATGGTCTCTCAAATCCAGAAGCATAATCTACAACCATGACACCCGGACGGGAAAGCACAAAAAGATAAGGACGGACAGACTTCTTCATAATCCAGAACCTTCCCCGGACGGGAAAAGCATTGCGCTGGCACAATACAACCATCAGGGGAACACTGGGATAACCATACTTGATGCTGAAAGCGGGGAGTGGAGGTCGGGACATCAGGCTCCGGATTCGCTTCAGGTCGTGCAGCTTGCGTGGGAGAGCGAAAACAGGATATATGCAAGCGCTGTTTCGGAGGGAGGATATGGTATATACAGTCTCTGCCTTGATGATGACAACTGGACAGAAGTGCTGGAGCCTCAGCCTGTAATGATTGAAAATCTGAATCTTTCAGGTAATTGTCTTGATTTTACGAGCGACCTGGACGGACGCAAGGAGTATTATGTTTTCAATCTTCTGACCAAAGCACTTGAAAGGAAGACGAGTTTCAGATATGGCGCGGAGGATTTCGCAAGAACAGTTTCAGGAGACTCAATCATACTTACAGTGCCTTCCCTGAAAGGAAAATTCCTGAGCATCACACCTGCTGATTCGTTGAAATCGGAGGAGACCCAGTTCCGCCCTCAGCATGAATATTTCCTTGCCGAGAGCCTTACAAGGCAGGAAAAGGACTTTTCTGAAGCATCATCTGAAGAATTCATTTCCTCTTCAGATTCCATAAGTATCTCTGCTCCAAAGAGATACAGCAAGGCTCTCCATGCTCTCAACATCCATTCGTGGGCTCCGTTCTATGTGAGTGTGGACAAGATAATGAACATGTCTTTCGACCGGGTGTATCAGGCAGTTTCACTCGGTGCCTCGGGCATTCTGCAGAACAGGCTGGCAACAGCAGTGGGTGAGTTCGGATATTCAGCCCATAAGGATCCTTACGAAAAGTCTAAATGGAGGCATTCGGCACATGCAAAGCTGACTTATTCCGGTCTGCCGGTAGTGTTTGAAGGAAGCATTGATTTCAATGACAGGGCGGCAAGACTCTACACCAATTATGCCTTCCGGAAAAACGGAAATACATATTATAGCGGCGTCGGTTCTTTTGCCGTGGATGTTCCATCCATTCAGGGAAGCATAAAAGCCTATCTTCCTTTAACCTTCAATTCTTCCGGATGGTACAGGGGATTTGTGCCTAAGATCAGCTACAGCATCAATAATGATTGCTTCGACCAGAGCATGCTCCTTCGCAGTTATGACAATATTACCGGAGGATCTCCTGTCATTGGTGTGTACAGAGGAAAGAGAACAAGGGTGATGCATAATCTGGGAGCTTCCCTGAGATTCTATGGAAGCCTCGGAGTGCCGACATCCGCCATATATCCCCGTTGGGGAGGTGGTATCGAGATGGGAATTTCTTCCTCTCTTTCCACAGGCAAAATATTCTCCCCTATGGGCTATGCCTATGCCTATGGATATTTCCCCGGAATCGCAAGGGTGCAGGGCTTGAAAATCACGGCTCTATATCAGCAGAAACTCAGCTCTGGAGCATATTTAGGACAGCCCGTAGTGAATACCTTGCCTAGAGGATTGTCAAATGTGGCTTCACTGCCTTCATGGGCAGCCTACATGTATGGAAGTTCTGCAAAACTCACGGCTGACTATGCCATTCCGATTTATGTCGGGGAATGGCCTATATTCGGAAGTTTCATATATGTCAACCGTCTGATACTGACTCCTCACTTTGACTGTTCTTTCCTCGGAAGGGAAACGCTTTTTTCTGCAGGAATGTCAGTTACGTTCGGTCTTCAGACCCTTTTATGGATAGAATGGCCGTGTTCGGTGGGCATAACTGCTTCATACAATGGAGGTTTCAACGGTTCGTTTGACCGAATCCTCCAGAGCTCGGGTACAAAGATGGGACATTTCCATATAGGTCCTGTATTTGAAGTTTCATTCTAAAGCATCATAATCATGTCAATAATAAAAGAAGCATCGGCCCCATGCAGCAAATGCGGGGAGAAACAGGTCATAAGGATATACAGAAGCATCAATGTTTCGGAAGATCCCCAATTGAAGGAAAAGGTCCGAAACGGCTCTCTTTTCCTATGGGAATGTCCACACTGCGGACAGGTCAACCTTGCAAAGTATGAAACCCTCTACCACGACCCGGCGGCCAGATTGATGGTATGGCTGCTCCCGGAGGGAGATATTTCAGAGACACAGATGAAGGCCATAACCATGCACACAAAGGCAATGGGAGGCTACACCTTGAGAAGGGTCACAGACATGGGCTCATTGATGGAAAAGGTTCTCATCCACGATGCCGGTCTGGACGATGTTGTCCTTGAAATGTGCAAATATGTCACAAAGATGGAGATGATATCCAAGATTACCGGTAAGGATAATCAGGAAGCCTTGATGAAGGCTAAATTCAATTTCTACCGTATTGAGGGGGAGGCAGATGAAAGGATGATTACCCTGATGTTCCCACAGGATGGTCAGATGTCGGGAGTGAATATCGGATGGAATGTATATCAGGACTGCGAGGGAATTCTTTCCCGAAACCCCCATATCAGGCCGGGAGAGGGTTTTGTGAACGTGGATGCAGACTGGCTTGCTACAATGCTTGCCTAGGAGCGTAAAATTATTAACTTTGACTCCTTTATTTCAAAAAAACGAACTATAAAAAATTAGAATTTATGTGCGGAATTGTTGGCTATGTGGGACACCGTGAGGCGTGTCCCGTTTTGCTTAAGGGACTCAAGAGACTTGAGTATCGCGGTTATGACAGTGCAGGTGTTGCATTGATAAATCCCGAAGGAAATCTGAATGTCTATAAATGCAAAGGAAAGGTTTCTTCGCTTGAGGGATTTCTTGAAGGAAAGGATGCTTCCGGATGCACAGGGATTGCCCATACCCGCTGGGCAACACATGGTGAGCCGAGTGACCGTAATGCACATCCCCATTTCTCCCAATCCTGCCAGATTGCTCTCATCCATAATGGAATCATCGAGAATTTCCGTGTCCTGAAGGATGCTCTGATTCAGCATGGATTCCAGTTCAGGAGCAGCACGGACTCAGAGGTGTTGGTAAATCTTATCGAGTATGTCCGCCAGACAAACTCGTGTACACTTGAAGAAGCTGTAAGGCTTGCCTTGAGGCAGGTCGTGGGAGCCTATGCAATTGCGGTGATAGAGAAAGGCCATCCCCAGAGGATAATTGCGGCAAGGCAGTCCAGTCCGATGGTCATAGGCATTGGTGAAGGGGAGTATTTCCTCAGTTCGGATGCAGCATCAATCATCGACTATACCAATGATTTTGCGTATCTGAACGACGGGGAAATTGCTATTATTGAAAAAGGTAAACCGCTGGAAATCAAAACTCTCGACAATGAAGCAGGACATCTTGACATACGCCGTCTTGAACTGTCCATCTCCCAGCTCGAGAAGGGAGGATACCCTCATTTCATGCTCAAGGAAATCCATGAGCAGCCCAACACCATCGTTGACTGCATCAGGGGAAGAATCAACCCTGAAACACTTGAAGTCAAGTTGTCAGGAGTAGAACTCAACAAAGACAAGTTCCTCGGAGCCGGACGTATCATCTTTGTAGCCTGCGGAACCTCATGGCACGCCTCCCTCATCGGTGAGCACCTCATCGAGAACCTCTGCAGGATTCCGGTTGAGGTGGAATATGCGTCTGAGTTCCGTTACAGGAATCCGATAATAAAAAGCAATGACGTGGTCATAGCGGTGTCCCAGTCAGGAGAGACTGCCGACACTCTTGCTGCCGTGGAGATTGCCCGCAAGGCAGGGGCCTTCGTCTATGGAATATGCAATGCTGTTGGGTCTTCCATCGCACGTGCAACAGATTCCGGAACATATATCCATGTAGGTCCGGAGATAGGTGTAGCTTCCACAAAGGCTTTTACTGGACAGGTCACAGTCATGGCAATGATGGCGCTTGCAATTGCAAGGGAGAAGGGTTCGCTTTCTGCAGAAAGGAGCAGGGAGATTGCAAAGGCCCTCCTTGAACTGCCTCAGACTATACGGAAAGTTCTCGATACGGACAAACAGGTTGCTGATCTGGCAAAAATCTTCACCTACGCCCACAATTTCATCTATCTCGGACGTGGATACAATTATCCTACGGCTCTCGAAGGAGCCCTCAAGCTGAAGGAGATTTCGTACATCCATGCCGAAGGTTATCCCGCAGCGGAAATGAAGCATGGCCCGATTGCTCTTATCGATGCCGAGATGCCTACTGTAGTGATAGCGGTTCCGGACCATACTTATGAGAAAACCGTCAGCAATATGGAGGAAATCAAGGCCAGAGGAGGCAAGATCATAGCCGTGATAGCCCAAGATGACATCCACGCCAGCAAGAGTGCGGATTATAAGATTGAGGTTCCTGTCACTGATGAATGCCTGATGCCGGTCATAGTGTCGATTCCTCTTCAGCTTATGGCATATTATATTGCGGTGTACAAGGGACGCAATGTGGACCAGCCTCGAAATCTTGCCAAGTCAGTTACTGTTGAATAGTTTCTTCTTTTGGTATTTTGGTCGGAAACTCAGGAAATGAGGTACGGATTTTGACTGGTCAGGAGAGTCTGACATCATGACAGGGTGTCTGATAATAAAGGTTTTATAAATCATAAGGATATGAAACATGAATCATTTTTTGCACTGGTTGCCGGACTGGCAGCAGGTGTGGCAGTAGGAGTTCTTTTTGCTCCGGACAAGGGATCTGAAACCCGTCGCAAACTCAAGGAAGCAACTCAGGAAGGTTGCGAAATAGCCAAAGTCAAAGGTGAGGAGCTGAAAGAAGAGATGAGCAGGCTCAGGGACACCCTCGCAAAAGAAGGTGAGCATCTGAAAGATGAGGCGAGGGAGAGAATCCTTTTCCAGCTTGAAAAGCTTGAGAAGGCTCTCGCAAAGCAAAGTGAAATTGACGACCAGACATCTCAGGCATAATGGACAGAGAATTCATCAGACCTGCTGAAGATCTTGGCAAAAGCATTGTCGAATATACGGATTTGAAAATCGATGATCTCAAGCTGAGGACGGCCAAGGGATTGTCAGTAACGCTCAACAAGGTGATACTGACAATCTTGTTCCTGAGCATAGGGAGCATCGTCATGATGGCTGCCGCCTTTGGTGGCGTTCTCCTGATCGGGGACCTGATCGGAAGCTATGCTGCCGGTGCGTTCATCGTTGCCGGCTTCTTCCTTCTGGTATTGCTGGTAGTTTATCTTCTAAGGGACAAGATGTTCCTTGGAGGTCTTATAAGAATGTTCATCCGTCTGTTCTTTGAGGAAAAGTGATATGAAATACTCTGATATAAAAGACATACGGGGACTTGATGCTGCAAGGGAGGAC
>CALZOR010000024.1 GCA_945827785.1 uncultured Bacteroidales bacterium
AGAATTGGCGCAAGGGCGGTCTTCAGGAGCGTCGCAGCCAGATAATCCGAGAGCAAAATTTCTACAATCAGCTCTACTGCGGCTGCGAGTTCAGCATGACAAGTGCGCTCCTTCAGCCAGAGAAGAAGTGAAAATGTCCCTCCAGAACGGCTGCGTCACGGTCGAATTATCCGACTTTTCTCGTGGCGACTGAACCATTCGATGGAGGGCATTTGTGGGATGAGAAATGTGAGATGGGAAGAGTTATGAAAGTTTGTGGATTGCGAGACCGCTGCGCAGCTTCGGCTCGAA
The DNA here is from genome assembly GCA_945827785.1 of uncultured Bacteroidales bacterium. GTDB lineage: Bacteria > Bacteroidota > Bacteroidia > Bacteroidales > UBA932 > Cryptobacteroides. The sequence goes on from CALZOR010000024.1 coordinate 292, forward strand.
CCAGGTCGTTTTAGGCGGCATGATGTTGCCGGAGTCGGCAATGTCCACAAGTTGTTTCATCGAAACCGGGTAGAGGGCGAAGGCTACTGCCATTTCGCCGCTGTCAACCCTGCGGCTGAGCTCGCCGAGACCCCTGATTCCGCCTACGAAATCTATACGCTTGTCTGTGCGCAAATCCTTGATTCCCAGAATCTTGTCAAGAACGAGGTTGGAAAGGATTGTGACGTCGAGAACTCCGATTGGATCATTATCATCGTACCTTCCGTCCTTTGCTGCAAGTGAGTACCATTTGCCTTGGAGGTACATCGAGAACTCGTGCAGCCTGCCCGGCTTGTAGATGTCAGAGCCCTTTTCACAGACCTCGAAATCCTCCTCCAAAGCCTTGAGCAGCTGCTCAGGAGTGAGCCCGTTCAGGTCTTTGATCACGCGGTTGTAGTCAATGATCTTGAGCTGGCTGTCAGGGAATGCCACCGTCATGAACCAGTTGTATTCCTCTTCTCCGGTATGGGCCGGATTATTGGTCTTCTTCTCGGCTCCGACTCTTGCTGCAGCGGCTGTACGGTGGTGACCGTCAGCAACATAGAATGCAGGAATGCCTGCGAAAATTGCTGTCAGCCTGTCGATGTCGTCCTGATTGTCGATAACCCAGAAAGTGTGTCCAAAGCCGTCTTCAGCCACGAAATCATACTCCGGAACTCCTGCAATGTATCGTGTGACGATTGCATTGACCTCTTCATTGTCCGGATATGCGAAGAAAACAGGCTCGATATTGGCGTCCTGGATACGGACATGGATCATCCTGTCATCCTCCTTGTCCTTGCGTGTGAGCTCGTGCTTCTTGATATTGCCCTCGGCATAGTCGTCGGTATGTGCGCAGACTACAAGTCCGTACTGTGTGCGGCCCTCCATTGTCTGGGCATATATGTAATAGTATGGTTTGTCGTCCTGCACCAGCCATCCGCGGCTCTGCCATGCCTTGAAGTTCTCTACGGCCTTGTCGTAGGCCTGCTGGCTGTGCTCGTCGATGATGGGGGAGAAGTCGATTTCAGGTTTGGTGATATGGAGCAGGGATTTCTCGCCTGCTTCTTTCTGGGCCTCTGCTGAATTCAGGACGTCATAGGGCCTTGCTGCGACTTCTTCTACATATTCTCTAGGCGGACGTACCGCCGCGAAGGGTTTTATTCTTACCATTGGATAATAGATTTCTCGACTTCGGCACTTCGTGCCTCCGCTCGAAATGACAAAGCGAGGTTATTTATTGAGTTGGAATCTGGTGCAACCGTCAGCGAAGTAGGCGACAATCTGGCGAGCAGCGGCAAGTCCGGCGTTCACGTTGGCCTCGGCTGTCTCGGCTCCCATCTTCTTAGGAGTTGCGAACACCCTCTTGCCGAACTTTTCGTCAAGCTCAGCCTGGGTTGCAGCAGCCACATCCGTGACGTATTTGAGGTCCTGTCTTTCTTCAAGCACCTTTGCAAGCTCAGGCTCGTTGATGACCTCCTTGCGGGCTGTATTTACGAGACATCCTCCCTTAGGCATCCTTGAAACAAGGTCGTAGCCGATTGAACCCACTGTCTGAGGAGTTGCAGGAATGTGGAGCGAAATGAAATCGCAGCTCTCATACATCTGCTCAAGCGACTGAGCCGGAGTCACGCCTTCCTCCTGCATCTTCTCTGCAGGAACGAAAGGATCGAAAGCCATCACCTTCATGCCCAGGGCCATGGCCTTGGCGGCAACCAGCCTTCCGACGTTTCCGTAGGCCTGGATTCCGAGAGTCTTGCCCTGAATCTCACATCCCGTACCAGGGGTGAACCTGTTGCGTGACATGAATATCATCATTGCTATTGCAAGCTCGGCCACTGCGTTGGAGTTCTGTCCCGGGGTGTTCATTGCAACGATACCCCTCTGCGTGCAGGCAGCAAGGTCCAGATTATCATAGCCGGCACCGGCACGAACGACTATTTTTAGTTTCGGAGCCGCTGCGATTACCTCGGCGGTAACCTTGTCAGACCTTACGATAAGAGCGTCCGCATCAGCCACGGCCTCGAGAAGCTGTGACTTTTCGGTATATTTCTCAAGCAGTGCAAGCTCGTGCCCTGCAGCCGTTGCGATTTCGCATATTCCGTTCACGGCGGCAGCTGCAAACGGTTTTTCTGTAGCGACAAGAATTTTCATAACCTTCTGAATATTAGCTATTTTTATTTCTTAAGCTGTTCGAATTCCCTCATGCAGTCAACCAGAGCCTGAACGCTCTCAATCGGGCAGGCATTGTAGATGGAAGCCCTGAAACCTCCCACAGAACGATGTCCCTTGATACCTATCATACCGCGCTCCTTGGCAAACGCCATGAATTCGTCCTGAAGGTCCTCATAGCCCGGAGCCATGACGAAGCATACATTCATGATTGACCTGTCTTCCTTGGCTGCGGTGCCGACGAACAGAGGGTTGCGGTCGATTTCGCCGTAAAGCAGGGCGGCTTTCTCCTTGTTGATTTTGTTGATTGCCTCGACTCCACCGATGCTCTTGAGCCATTTGAGAGTTTCGTTCATCACGAATATCGCAAATACCGGAGGGGTGTTGAACATTGATTTGCCGTCGATATGGGTGCGCAGGTCGAGCATTGTAGGGATGTAGCGGCTGACTTTGCCGAGAAGGTCTTTCTTCACGATTGCAAAGGCCACTCCTGCAGGGCCGACATTTTTCTGGGCTCCGCCATATATCATTGCATATTTGCTGACATCCACAGGTCTGCTCATGATGTCCGAAGACATGTCGGCAATGAGCGGAACCGGGCTGTCGATGTCGTATGCTATCTCTGTTCCGTAGATTGTGTTGTTGGTTGTGATATGGAGGTAGTCGATATCGTCCGGGATCTCATAACCCTTTGGAATATAGGAATATGTCTTGTCTGCGGATGAGGCGATGGCGTAGGCCTCACCGATTCCTTTAGCTTCTTTCAATGCTTTCTTGGCCCATACGCCGGTCTCAAGATATGCGGCCTTGGTATTAAGGAAGTTCATTGCGACATAGAGGAATCCCATGCTCGCTCCTCCCGGGAGGAAAAGAATTTCATAGTCGTCAGGAATGTTCAGGAGCTCTCTCCAAAGCGATCGGCATTCGTCCATTACGCCTTCCCACTCCTTTGTCCTGTGTGAAATGGAAATGACCGGGACACCAGTGCCTTTGAAATCTTTCAGCGCTTCAATTGTCTTGTCAATCGCCTCTTGAGGCAGGATGCAAGGTCCTGCTGTGAAATTGTGAACTTTTTTCATGACTTCTTATTGTTTGTAACTAAATTTTCGATAAAGGTAATAATTTATTTATAAAATACCTCTTGTATCTGAAATCTTTTCGCAATAGTGACATAAAAGTGAAATTTCATTACCATTATCTATTGTTGTGAATCTCGTTTTTATCGGCTGATGGTTGGTGATGCATTTCGGGTTCATGCACTTTGCGATGCCGACTATTTCTTCCGGCATTGTCAGCGTCTTTTTCTCGACCACCTCAAAATTGCGTATCACATTGACCGTGGCCTTCGGGGCAATGAGGGCGAGCTTGTTGAGCTCCTCATCCTCAAAAAACTTGTCGGCAATCTTGATGATGCCCTTTTTCCCCTGCGCGCGGCTTGAGAGGTTGATTCCGATGGTGATCTGGTTCTCCACTCCTTTGAGGTTGAGTATGTCCAGTGCCTTGTAAACCTTGTCGGCAGGAATGTGGTCCAGAACGGTGCCGTTTTCCAAAGCGCTGACCACCAGTTCCTTATTTGTCGTATTGTTTGCCATTGTCGTCGTCTTTTGTATTATTTGACTTTCAGTGTGCCTGAAGATGTATTCCTATCTGTATCCGAGGAGATAGGAAATGATGGCCATCCTGACATAGAGTCCGTTCTCGGCCTGCTTGAAATAGTAAGCATAAGGAGTGTCATCGACATCCTGGTCAATCTCGGTGATTCTTGGAAGCGGGTGCAGAATCTTCATGTTTTCTTTCACGTCCGTGAGCATGGAAGCGCTGAGACGGTACACGTCCTTTACCCTCTCGTATTCCATCGGGTCCGTGAACCTTTCCTGCTGTACCCTGGTCATATACAGGATGTCGCAGTCGTTGAGGTGGTCCTCAAGGGAAGTCGTTTCCTCATAGGCTATTCCCTTTGAATCGAGGAAGGTCTTGTACTCCTTAGGCATCTTGAGCTCCTCGGGAGACGTGAAGATGAATTTCGGATTGAAATGCGACATTGCCTGAAGCAGGGAATGGGTGGTCCTGCCGTATTTGAGGTCTCCCACCATGTTTATGGTCAGAGAGTCAAGCCTGCCCTGAGTCTGCATTATGGAATAGAGGTCCAGAAGTGTCTGCGAAGGATGCTGGTTGGCTCCGTCCCCGGCATTCACCACCGGAACTGAAGCCACCTCCGATGCATAGCGGGAACTGCCTTCGAGGGGGTGTCTCATGACAATCATGTCAACATAGTTGGAAACCATCTTGATGGTGTCCTTGAGGGTTTCGCCTTTGCTCTGGCTTGTATTCGAGGCATCCGAGAAACCTATTACCTTTGCTCCGAGGCGGTTGATGGCTGTTTCAAAGCTGAGCCTCGTCCTGGTCGAAGGTTCGAAGAACAGGCTGGCGATGACCTTGCCTTCAAGAAATTTCTGCTCCTTGTTCTGCTCGAATTCCCTGGCTGTTTCAAGTACATGAAGGATTTCCTCTTTACTGAAATCCCCAATTGAAATCAAACTTTTCTTTCCCATATATGATTAATATACATTAAACTTCTTCAACCCTGCACCCTTCCACATCGGCCATTCTTTCCAGAAAACTGTCCACGAGGGTGAGCCTTACAACTGTCTGAAGGCTGCACTCCATGTCGAACTGCTGATTGCTCTGGCTCAGGTTCAGGTCTTTCATGACCTTCATGACACTGTTCATGCTCATATAGCCGAACACCACACGGAATCTGCGTGAGGCTATTTTCTCAACGATATTTGCATTGGAGATGGCATCTGCCGTGGAAGTCTTGTAGGCCCGGATAAGTCCGGGGATTCCGAGTTTGATACCCCCGAAATATCTGACCACAACGACAAGAACGTCACTCAGTCCATTGGAATCTATCTGGCCGAGAATGGGCCTTCCGGAAGATCCTGCCGGCTCTCCGTCATCGCTTGCGCGGAAAACGTCGCCTTTGTAACCGAGGCGGTAGGCATAGCAGTGATGCCTTGCATCGTAATATTCCTTCCTCAGGGCCGAGACGATGCTCCTGACCTCTTCCTCCGTTTCGACGGGATAGGCATGGGCAATGAATCTGCTGCCATTGTCCTTGAAAAGCCCTTCTGAATGTCCGGCTATGCTTTTGTATGAATCTTCCACAAACTGTCCGATACTTAGTCCAAAAGTAGTGTTTTTTCGGTTCATATTGAAATTTTATTGGAAAATTTCCTGCAAAATTTCTTACCTTTGGCCCCGCTTTCAGGGGCGTTGCCCGGGTATTTTGAACTAAAAAGACCTATTTATCAACTATAATTGACTATGATACTGAAATATAGAGTTTCACTTCCCGGTTTGAAGGGGTTTGCAAGAATTTATGAGGTAAAGGGGAATTCCTCTCTTTACACATTCCATAAGCAGATGCGTTCAGATATGGATTTCCCTCAGGATCAGATTGTGCTGTTCAAGGCAATGGATGTTGACGGAAATGTGTCGGCAAGATATTCCATGTGTGACATGGGTGCCGGTACGATGGATTCGGTTACTCTTGAGCAGTGCCATAAGAAAGGTGAGGACCGTTTCATATATTTCTATGACACAACCAATGTCAAAAGCGTCATCATTACTTTAGAAGGTGAGGGAGAGCTGCGCAGGGGTGTGATTTATCCGCTTCTGGTCGAAAGCAAGGGCCCTAATCCGATTGAATTTGAAAACGGATATGTGGCATTCGAGGACCTTCCTGAAGACAAGAGGAAGCCTATTGATGATGACGACGATGATTTCGACGATGATTTCGACGATGATGTCGATGCTGACGACAACGACACCGAAGAAATCTACGATGAGGATGAAGACGAATAGGAAACTCGTCATCATTCTTGGTCCGACTGCTGTCGGGAAAACTGACCTGAGCATTGAAATGGCTCAGAAATACTCATCTCCTGTGATTTCATGCGACTCGCGGCAGATATACAGGGAGATGTCAGTGGGAACGGCAGTCCCGTCTGCTGCACAGCTGTCTGCTGTAAAACATTATTTCATCCATTCCCATTCGGTTGAGAATCTTTTCACAGCCGGAATGTACGAGGTCCAGGCTCTTGCCCTGATTAATGACTTGTTCGCTCAGGGGCATGAGACTCTTGTCATGGCCGGGGGTACCGGTTTCTATGTGGATGCCCTTGTAAACGGGCTGGATGATTTTCCGGAGACAGATACGCTCCTGCGTGAAAGTCTGACTTCACGCCTTCGTGAAGAGGGAGTGGAGTCGCTGCGCCTTGAGCTGAAAGCCCTTGATCCTCAGAGCTATGCAACAATCGACATTGCCAACGGACAGAGGGTTGTAAGGGCCCTTGAGGTCTGCCTCATGACCGGACGTCCTTTTTCTTCATTCAAGACCTCTCCAAAAAAGGAGCGTGATTTCCAGATAGAGAAGATTGCCCTTACAAGACCGAGGGATGTCCTCTATGACAGGATTGACAGAAGGGTGGTCAGCATGATAGATGACGGGCTGGTGGACGAGGTCCGTTCACTTGAGAAATACCGCAACCTGCCGGCGCTTCAGACTGTCGGCTACAAGGAAATATTCCAATGGTTTGATTATCAGGCTGGTCTGGTCCCTGAACAGGAACCTCGCACTCCCGGAGACGGGCCTGTCAAGACTCTGGAACGTGCCATTGAGCTGATTCAGCGCAACACCCGCCACTATGCCAAACGGCAGCTCTCCTATTTCCGCCGTGACCCTTCCATCCGCTGGATTGAGCTTTAGCAGCTTTTTCAGACGCCTCAGTCCACCGGTCAGTTTGCAACTTCGCAGAGGAATTTGACACGCACAAGACGGACTTCCATTTCGTCGTAGTCGCTGCCGAGCTCTTCCATGGCAGCCTCCAGAGAGTCGCTCTCGGCGTCTTCCTTGAAATACTCGTATATGTCTTCAATTACATCCTCGTCGATGGTCTGCTCCAGATAATAGTCAAGATTAAGCTGGGTGCCGGAATAGACGATGGCCTCAATTTCGGTCATAAGTTCCTCCATATCAAGCCCTTTGGCCTCGGCTATGTCCTCAAGTGGAAGCTTGCGGTCGATGCTCTGGATGATGAAGACCTTGTTTGCGGATTTGTTTACGATTGACTTCACGACGAAATCGTCAGGCCGCATGATTTCATTTTCTTCGACATATTTCGCAATCAGCTCAATGAACTCCTTGCCGAATTTGCGTGCCTTGCCCTCACCGATTCCCTGACAGTTCTTCAGTTCGTCCAGGGTGACGGGATAGGAAATCGACATGTCCTCAAGCGACTGGTCGGAGAAAACCACCCACGGCTGCAGTCCCTTCTTGCGGGCCACATCCTTGCGCAGGCCCTTGAGCATGCTCAGAAGCTGCTCGTCGGCTCCTCCGCCTCCGCGTACGGCTGCCGCCTGTGCCGCAGAGTCTTCATCGTCGTCCTCGCCTTCGGCGAACACCCTGTCTTCGGTAAGCATGATGGTGTATGGATTCTCGAAGAACGCCCTTCCGGCATCGGTGACGCTTATAAGTCCGTATGACTCAATGTCTTTATACAGGAATTTCAGAATGATTCCCTGGTGGATGACTGCACACCAGAACTTGAATGAGTGGTCTCTTCCCGCCCCGAAAAGTTCCAGTTTGTCGTGCTTGTATGACTTGATCATGGCATTCACCTCTCCCGAGAGAATGTTTGCCAGATGCTCCAGCTTGAAGTGCTCCGGCAGCGAGCTTGCAAGGTCGATGACAAGGGCCATCTCTTCCTTGCCGTCGAACTGCTTCTTCGGATGCAGGCAGTTGTCGCAGGCTCCGCAGTTGCATTCGTTGTACTCTTCTCCGAAATAGCTGAGCAGCAGCCTCCTGCGGCATGAATTGGATTCTGCATAGGCCACGGTCTCCATCAGAAGCTGCCTTCCGATTTCCTGCTCTGCAATCGGCTTGCCCTGCATGAATTTCTCCAGCTTCTGGATGTCCTTGTAACTGTAGAAGGTGATGCACTGGCCTTCTTTTCCGTCTCTTCCGGCGCGTCCCGTCTCCTGATAATATCCCTCGATGCTCTTTGGGATGTCGTAGTGGATGACAAACCTGACATCCGGCTTGTCTATTCCCATTCCGAACGCAATCGTCGCCACAATCACGTCAACCTCTTCCATCAGGAACTTGTCCTGGTTCTCCGCCCTTGTCTTTGCATCGAGTCCGGCGTGGTACGGAAGTGCCTTTATTCCGTTGATATTCAGCAGCTCTGCAAGTTCCTCCACCTTCTTGCGGCTGAGGCAGTAGATGATACCCGACTTGTTCGGATTCTGCTTTATGAACTTGATGATGTCTCTCTTGGGGTCGGACTTGTCCCTTATTTCATAGTAGAGGTTCGGACGGTTGAATGAAGATTTGAAGACCGTCACGTCAGTCATTCCGAGATTCTTGATGATGTCGCTCTGTACCTTCGGGGTGGCAGTCGCCGTGAGGGCTATGATAGGAGATATCCCTATTTCTTCTATGAGCGTGCGGATACGGCGGTACTCCGGTCTGAAATCATGTCCCCATTCGGAGATGCAGTGGGCTTCATCAATGGCGTAAAAAGAAATCTTCACTTCTTTCAGGAGGGCTACGTTTTCTGCTTTGGTCAGGGATTCCGGAGCCACATACAGGAGCTTGGTCACTCCGGAGAGCAGGTCGCGCCGCACTTCGTTTATCTGTGCCCGGCTTAGAGATGAGTTCAGGAAATGTGCGATTCCGTCGTTTCCGGACGTGAATCCTCTGATTGCATCCACCTGGTTTTTCATCAGGGCTATCAGAGGTGAGATTACGATTGCAGTACCTTCCATCACAAGTGCAGGGAGCTGGTAGCAAAGCGATTTGCCTCCTCCTGTCGGCATGAGTACAAATGCATTATTCCCGTTGACCAGGTGGGTTATCACTCTTTCCTGATCACCTTTGAAAGAATCGAAGCCGAAAAATTCTTTCAATTTTGCATGGAGTGTGGAAGAATCTATAGCCATATCCGAAAAGTATTAACAGACCTCTAATTTATGCAATATTTTTCTTAAGTCAAAAAATTTTCTTTCGTTTGGCAGGAATTTTCAGACGAGTGGACAAATTATTGGCAACTATTGAAAATTTGAATTATCTTTGCGGATTGTACGCCTGTGGGCGAGGATAGATTATATACACAAAAAAACATAATCGAAATGAAAGCACTTAAATTCATCGCAGCCGCTGCCGTTGCAGCAGCACTTGCAGTTTCCTGCAACACTTCAAGCAACCCAAAGGTTGATGTTGAACTCCCTACTTCAGCAGACATCGATTCTGTCAGCTACCTCATCGGTGTGAACTTCGGTTCATTCATCAAAGGAAATAATTTCGCAGCTGAACTGAGCGAGCTCAACATGTCTCAGATCAAGAAAGGAATGGAAGACTTCCTCAAGGCTGACGGCGACCCTTATAGCCCGGAATTCGGCAAGCAGTTCAAGATTGACCTCGACCGCATGGGTGAGATTCTCAATGGCTACCTCACCAAGAAGAAAGATTACGAGGCTGCCGTAAACCTTGCAAAGGAGAAAGAGTTCCTTTCAAAGAATGCAAAGAAAGCTGACGTTGACACCACTGCAAGCGGTCTTCAGTACACCATCATCTCTGCCGGTGCAGAGGAGAAAGTCGCTCCTCAGGACACTGTATGGGTAAATTACAAAGGTACCCTTCTCGATGGAACGGTATTCGACCAGAACGATTCGACCAAATTCGTTGCTAACCGCGTAATCAAAGGCTGGACAGAGGGTCTCGGACTTCTTGGAGAGGGTGGAAAGGCAATCCTCTACATCCCTGCAAACCTTGCTTATGGCGAGAGAGGAAACCGCAACATCGCTCCTAACTCAACCCTCATCTTCGACGTTGAGGTTCTCAAGGTTGGCAAATACATTGCAAAATAATTGACCATGGCTCTTGAACTTGAGGGCAGGATTGCCCGTAAATTCAACGTACAGACCGGCACCTCCGCAAGGGGTGCCTGGTCAAAACAGGAGTTCCTGTTCGAGTACCAGGAAGGTAATTTCCCGACCCAGCTTTGCATGAATGTCTGGGGCGAGGACAAGGTGAAGGATCTGGACAAATACCAGGTCGGTGACAAGGTGAAGGTGTCCTTCAACCTGAGCAGTCGCGAATACAATGGCCGCTGGTACACCGATGTAAGGGCATGGCGTATCGAGCCGGCATCTGCAAACAACTATCCTTCATCAGATTACGCAGGCGCAGTTGCAGGTGGTGCAGGCTACATGGGAGCTCCTGCTCCTGCTCCCTCACCGATGCAGCATGACTATGCCGCTTCTGCAGGCAACTACTCGGCTCCTACCGGAGCACCGCTGCCTGGCGCAGACGACATGTCATTACCTGCAGATGATGACCTTCCGTTCTAATCAGAATTGACTTAAAGATTCTCCTGAACCAGACGGCGTCCTTCAAAATGGGCGCCGTACTTGTATCCCAGCGATTTCAGGTATCCGGCGTAGAAGTCGAACTTGTCGCCCACCCGGAAAGGGTCGTGAGAATCCGAGCCGAGGCTGATGACCTCGCCTCCCAGTTCCCTGTAGCGAATCAGGATGTCCCGGTCCAGAACAGGAGTCCTTCCTTTGTAGTCCTGGTAGCTTTTTGTGTTGATTTCCAATGCCTTGCCTTCGCTGACAAGGTATTTCATCATCTGGTCGAGGATGTCGCTGAAATCTTTGTAAAGTATGCTTGTCTGAGGATATGGGGCATAGCGAGCGACATAGTCATAATGACCCATGATGTCGAAGTCTCCGAGCCATACCATTTCGTTGTACAGGGTTTCGAGGTAGTGCCCGTATGCTTCTTTCCAGTCCTTGCCCTGGTAATATCCTCCATAAAAAGGGTCTATCCCGTCTATATAGTGGACAGATGCGATTATCTGGTCGAACTTATTGTCCGACAGGAATTTGCGTATTTGCTGATGGCAGTCCTTGTAAAGTCCGATCTCGGCTCCCATGAAAATTCCTGTGCCGGTGATGTCCTCCCTTGCAGCCCTGATTTCAGCTTGCTGGGGGGCAACATCGAATACCTCCCGGAGCAGGTTTTCCTTTTCCGCCTTTACTCCCGGAACGAAAAAGTCGCAATGGTCGGTAAAGCACAGTCCTCCAAGCCCTTTGGCCTTGGCCTGAAGTGCCGCCTCGCGCACCGATGTTCTCTTCCCGTCGAAAGAGAACTGGCTGTGATTGTGATTGTCGTAAAGTCTTCCCATCAGCTCAGTCCCTCTATGTTTCCGTCAATAACGTCGATTCTGAGAGCCTGAGGGCTTGAAGGCAGGCCCGGCATTCTGATAATGTCCCCGGCAATGGCGACAATCATTTCGGCTCCGGCATTGATTACTATATCCTTGATTTCAAATTCGAAACCTTCAGGGGCACCATAGGCTTTCTGGTTCTGGGAGAATGAATATTGAGTTTTTGCAATGCAGACAGGGAAGTGTCCGAAACCGCTTTTCTCGGCAGAGGCAATCTTTCTTGAGGCTGTGCTTGAGAATGAGACGTTTGAGGCCCTGTATATCCCGGTTGCAACTGCGCGTATTTTCTCCTTGACGCTCAGATGGTCTTCGTAAGTGAATTTCAGCGGAGCAGAAGGATTGCTCTCAATCGTATCCACAACCAGCTTTGCAAGGTTGACGGCTCCCTCTCCTCCCATGGTGAATGCATCGTTAATTGCAAACGGTACTCCAAGCATCCTGCAGTGGTCTTCAAGAAGCTCGATTTCGTCCTGAGTATCAGTCGAATATCTATTGATGCAGACTACGACGCTCTGGCCGAAACTCCTTATATTCTCAATATGCCTGTCCAGGTTTGCAAATCCTCTTTTCAATCCCTCGGCGTCGGGCTCCTTGATTCTGTCAAGGTCGGTGCCTCCATGCATCTTCAGTCCGTTGAGCGTAGCGACGAGCACGGTCAGGTCGGGTTTCAAGCCGCTTTTGCGACATTTGATATTATAGAATTTCTCTGCTCCGAGATCTGCCCCGAAACCAGCCTCCGTGATGGTGTAGTCCCCGAATGTCATCGCTGTTTTCGTGGCGATTATTGAGTTACAGCCATGGGCAATGTTGGCGAACGGGCCTCCGTGGATGATTGCCGGAGTGCCTTCCGTGGTCTGGACAAGATTCGGCTTAATTGCATCAATCAGCAGGCTGAGGATGGCTCCGGTGACTCCCAAGTCATTGACAGTGAATGGAGTATCGTCGAAGCGGTAGCCCAGGACAATGTTGCCGATGCGGCGGCGCATGTCGTCAAGGTTTTCCGAAAGGCAGAGAATGGCCATGATTTCGGAAGCCGGGGTGATGTCGAAGCCGGATTCCTGGGTGAGGCCGTTGGTGCGTGGACCCAGGCCGGTGACTATGTTGCGCAGTGACCTGTCGTTTACGTCGAGCACCCTTTTCCAGAGCACTTCCCTGAGGCAGAAGCCCTCGCCCTGGTGCTGGTAAAGATAGTTGTCCAACAGGGCTGCAATCATGTTGTGCGCTGATGTAATTGCATGAAAATCACCGGTAAAATGCAGATTTATCTTTTCCATCGGAAGTACCTGGGCATATCCGCCTCCTGCCGCTCCACCCTTCATTCCGAAGCAAGGGCCGAGGGAAGGTTCCCTCAGGGCGACTATGGCTTTTTTCCCGATTCTGTTAAGTCCCAGTGCAAGTCCCACCGATACCGTGGTCTTTCCGATTCCGGCTTTGGTGGCTGTTATTGCCGTTACGAGGATGAGTTTGTGTCCTGATGCCTTTCCTGCATCTTTCAGATTTTCAGGGAGTTTTGCCATGTAATGGCCATAGGGTTCAATTTTTTCAACCGGGATTCCGGCTTCTTTTGCAATGTCGCCAATCGGGCGCATCTGTATGCTCCTTGCGATTTCGATGTCGGATTTCATCTTATTTTCCTAACCAATTATGTTTCTAACCCAAATCGGGCGCGAAATTAGCAAAAAAAATCGTATTTTTGCAGTTCGTGGATTTATTGGAATAGTTATGATTACATTCGGTTACAAAAACAAATTCGGAGGCCCTGCCAGGGCAATAGCTGCTGTGGTATTGGGAATAATCATGATTCTTGCAGGAGACAAGGCGATGAATTTCGCCGTTAAAATCCTCGCAGTCTTTGTAATAGCCTCCGGCATAGTGTCCATGATTCTGGCCTTCAAAAGGAGTCAGGACAATGCTAAGCCTCTTATGCTGACAAATGCGGTATTCGACCTGCTGATCGGTATCTGTCTTTTTGTCTTTGATTCATTCTTCGCAGACCTGTTCATCTATCTGATCGGATTCGTGCTTCTTGCCTTCGGAATCTTCCAGATTGTTGCCTTGTCAAGTGCCAACAGGGTATTGAGACTTGGATGGTTCTCCTTTCTCATGCCTGTCCTCGTGACTTTGATTGGCCTTTTCCTGCTTTTCAACCCTGTTTTTGCAAAGGCATGGATAAGCATTCTTGCAGGTGCTGCTCTTGTGATTTATGGCGCATCCGAGCTTCTGTCTTCATGGAAAATGAAGAAAGCCATCGATGAGTATGAAATCCATCGTGTCGGCCCTTCGGCAAACAAGCCTGATAGCGGATTCTCGAAGGATGATGCCAAAGAGGTTGATTATCAGAAAGTTGACTAGGGATGATTCCAAAGGAGACTGTTGACAGGATTCTTGACACGGCGCAGATTGTGGATGTGGTAGGTGACTTCGTGACTTTGAAAAGGCGCGGGGCCAACTACACTGCGTGCTGCCCCTTCCATAATGAAAAGACCCCGTCCTTCTATGTGTCTCCGTCAAAGGGAATATACAAATGCTTCGGATGCGGCAAGTCCGGCACGACCGTCGGCTTTGTAATGGAGCATGAGAGCATGTCCTATGTCGAGGCCCTCAAATATCTGGCTGCCAAATATCATATCGAGGTTGTCGAGAAGGAGGACAGTGCCGAGGATATTGCCCGGAGGCAGAAGAATGAAAGTCTGCTGCTCGTGTCTGATTTTGCAGGCAAGTTCTTCGTTGACTGCCTGTCGAAGGTGGAGGGACGCGCCATAGGCTATGCCTATTTCAAGAGCCGCAAACTTGAGGACGAGACAATAAGCAAGTTCGGCCTCGGATGGGCGCCTTCTGACAGACGCTCACTTTCGGAGGCTGCCCGTGCTGCCGGTTTCAAGGAAGAATTCCTTATTGAAACGGGGCTGTCCATAAAGTATGATGACGGCAGGCTCATGGACCGTTTCTACGACAGGGTGATTTTCCCGATTCATTCCGTCAGCGGAAGAATCATCGCTTTCGGCGGCCGAACCCTGCGTACGGACAAGAATGTTGCCAAATATGTCAATTCTCCTGAAACAGAGATATATGTAAAGAGCAAGTCCCTGTATGGAATCTATTTCGCAAAGAATGAAATTTCCAGAAAGGACAAATGTATCCTGGTAGAGGGCTACCTCGACGTCCTGTCCATGCATCAGCTCGGAATCACCAATGTGGTGGCTTCCAGCGGTACTTCCCTCACGGTCGAGCAGGTCCGTCTGATAAAGAAATTCACTGACAATGTCACTATAATCTATGACGGCGACGGTGCGGGAATCCATGCGGCCCTCAGGGGAATAGGTCTGGTGCTCAAGGAGGGAATGAATGTGAAGGTTGTCCTGCTTCCTGATGGCCAGGATCCGGATGATTTTGCAAAGAGCCATACTCTGGACCAGGTCAATGACTATATTTCTGCACATGAACAGGATTTTATCGGTTTCAAGACCGATATGCTTCTTGGCGAGGCAGGGAACGATCCCCTCAAAAAGGCTGAACTCATAAATGACATTGCGGATACGATTGCGCTCATTCCGGATGCCGTGGTGAGGGCCATGTACGTGCGTTCGTCGGCAGAGAAGTTCGGAATTGAGGAAAATCTGCTGCTCGAAAGGATAAAGACAAGCCGTACAGGAATGATTATGGCCGAGCAGAAGCAGAAGGATAGAGAGAAGGAAAGGGAAGAGCAGAAGGTGAGAGAGATAGAAAGGGGAGAGCAGAAGGAAGCGGACTATCCGGAGGCGGTTTCTGACTACCCTTATGAAATGCCACAGGATACAGGCCTGGCCCCGGAAGTTCGGCGTAGTCCGATAACGATTAATGAGCCTTACCTTGCCCCTTGCGAGAAAGAGCTTTTGTCTTTCGTGCTGGAGGAAGGCTGCACGACCATGGATTTCGACAGGGATTCAAAATACTATGTGGAAGGGGAGATTGTGACGGTGGCAGATTTCATCGATGCAAGTCTTTACGAGGATAATGCTGCTTTTGTAAATGAGTCATATAGAAAGGTTTATGAAGAATATTTCAGCCTCTATGTGGAAGGATATACGCAGGCCCAGATGCAGGGACGGCTTCTCAATAGCATGGATGAAGAGATTGCTGCCATTGCGAAGGACATCCTGATTGATAAGTATCAGATTACGGTGAGCAATTATGAAAAATCGCTTACTGCACTCTCAACCAGAATCGTAATATATGTGCCTAAGGCTCTGATGGCTTACCAGTGCAAGAGGATTGAACTGACACTAAAGAAGCTCACAGCCGAACTTGCATCAGAGGAGGATGCTCAGGCCCAGGCGGAAATCCTTGCGAAAATCGGGGATTACAATCGCGCCCGCACCCGCATCAACAAAGAACTGGGTCGGGTATGAATATGGAATAAATATAAATATATAACCAATGGAAAATAATAAGAAATTCAACCGCACACTTGTGACCTGTGCACTTCCTTATGCCAATGGTCCGGTTCACATCGGCCATCTTGCAGGAGTATATGTCCCTGCCGATATCTATGTGAGATATCTCAGGATGAAAGGCGAGGACGTACTCTATGTCTGCGGATCGGACGAACACGGTGTGCCGATTACCATCAAGGCCAAGAAAGAGGGATGCACTCCTCAGGATGTTGTGGACAGATATCACAAAATCATAAAAGATTCATTCACAGGCCTCGGCATCAATTTCGACATCTATTCGAGGACTTCGTCAAAGGTGCATGAGGTGAATGCTTCGGCATTTTTCCGCAAGCTCTACGAAGAGGGCAAGTTCATCGAGAAGGAAAGCGAGCAATACTATGACGAGGAGGCAAAGACCTTCCTCGCAGACCGTTACATCACCGGTACCTGTCCGCGTTGCGGATCAGAGGGTGCATACGGTGACCAGTGCGAGAAATGCGGCGCCACACTCAGCCCTGACGAGCTTATCAATCCGAAGTCGTCCCTGAGCGGAAGCCCGCTTGTGAAGAAGGCTACCAAGCATTGGTATCTTCCTCTGGATCAGTACGAAGCATGGCTTTCAGACTGGATTCTCAACGGTCACAAGGAGTGGAGAAGCAATGTCTATGGACAGTGCAAGAGCTGGATTGACGGCGGTCTTCAGCCTCGTGCGGTGAGCCGTGACCTGGACTGGGGCGTTCCTGTTCCGGTTGAAGGTGCGGAAGGCAAGGTGCTCTATGTCTGGTTCGATGCTCCTATCGGCTATATTTCCAACACTCAGGAACTCCTGCCTCAGAGCTGGGAGAAATGGTGGAAGGAAGAAGATACCAAACTCGTGCATTTCATCGGAAAGGACAATATCGTCTTCCACTGCATCGTCTTCCCTTCTATGCTTAAGGCGGACGGCAGCTACATCCTGCCTGAGAATGTGCCTGCAAATGAGTTCCTTAACCTCGAAGGTGACAAGATTTCCACTTCAAGGGGCTGGGCTGTATGGGCTCATGAATATCTTGAGCAGTTCCCGGGAAAAGAGGATGTGATGAGATATGTCCTCACTGCCAATGCTCCTGAAACCAAGGATAATGACTTTTCTTGGAAGGACTTCCAGGCACGCAACAACAGCGAGCTCGTTGCGATTTTCGGAAACTTTGTCAACCGTGCAGTTGTCCTGACTCACAAGTATTTTGAGGGTAAGGTGCCTGCATGCGGGGAGCTTCTCGACGTGGACAAGGAGGCTCTTGCTCAGATTCCTCAGCTCAAGGCTTCGCTTGAGAAGAATCTGGACACATATCATTTCCGTGAGGCTCTCAAGGATGCGATGTCGATTGCTCGTGTGGGCAACAAATATATCTCCGACACCGAGCCTTGGAAGGTTGCGAAGACCGATATGGGCCGTTGTGCAACAATTCTGAACGTCAGTCTGCAGATTTGCGCTGACCTTGCAATCGCGTTCGAGCCTTTCACTCCGTTTGCAGCCGAGCGTCTGCGCACCATGCTCGGAGTGTCCCTGAATGCAGGATTTGACCACCGCCTTGGTGAGCAGCAGACCGTCAATACCTACAAGCCGGAAGAAGGATGTGCCCTTCATACCACGTCTGTCCTCCCGACCTGCGCCTCTTCTGTCCTCCCGACCGAAGTGGAGGGAACCACCCTCTCATGGGCCCGTCTCGGCGAAACCACCCTTCTCCCAGAAGGCCACCAGCTCAACCAGCCGGAACTCCTCTTCGCCAAAATCGAAGACGAGGTCATTGATGCCCAGCTTGAGCGCCTCAGCCGTATCCGTGCAGAGCGTGAGGCCGCTGCCAAGGCAGAAGCTGCAAAGCAGGTGACTCCACAGAAAGATGAGTGCACCTTCGAAGACTTCGAGAAGATGGATATCCGCACCGCCACTGTGCTTGAGGCAGAGCGCGTTCCGAAGACTGACAAGCTTCTCAAGCTCACAATCGACACCGGAATCGACAAGAGGGTAATTGTCTCAGGCATCGCCGAGCACTACTCTCCTGAAGAAATGGTAGGCAAGCAAATATGCATCCTCGCCAACCTTGCTCCTCGCAAGATTCGCGGCATCGAATCCAAAGGAATGATTCTGATGGCCCGCCAGAACGACGGCAAGATGCGTTTTGTAACCCCTGCCGAGGCCCTCTGCAACGGTGCCGAAATCGGCTAAATAATTACTATTTATAAAATTTTGAGACTGTTATCCCGCTACCCCTCAGGGGCCGTGGCGGGATAATTTATGTCCTGTAGGAATCGCGTTAAGCTGGCTGGCCGTATTCAAGGATGGTATATGAGTAGGCTTATGTTCATCAGTGCTACAGGACCTGGGAAAAGATGCGGGCAAGAGATTCTTTGACTCTGTCCATCCGGGGACGCTCCGCCCATTGTTCAGGAATCACCTGTTCGCAGTCCTGCTGGTCTTGAAGGAAGATTTCATGCTGCTGCCTTGCCATAACGTCGTCATACATGAAGGCATTGATTTCGAAGTCCTGCTCAAAGCCGCGGAAGTCGATATTGGTCGAACCGATAGTCACGAAACTGTCATCGATGACCAGGGTCTTGGCATGCAGATATCCTTTTTTGTAAAGGTACACCTTGATACCGGCAGCAAGCGCATCGGTGATGTTCGAACGGGATGCCCATGGGGGAAGAATCCCCTTGTCTCCTCGGTACGGAATCATAACCCTCACATCCACACCTGAAAGGGCGGCATTCTGAAGCACTCTCATCAGCGGCTCCGGGGGAATGAAATAAGGGGACTGGATATATGCATATCTTCGGCTGCCTGCAATGGCGGTCATGTAAGCCTGCATCATTATATTCCATCTGTCCATGGCACCTCCGGTGACCACTTGCATCACTGTATTCCCGCACGGCGGATTGTATGGGTACATGGATTCGAAGTCGGGAACATCCCCTTTGGTAAACCTCCAATCCGTCAGGAAGGAGGTCTGAAGCTCGGAAACGGCCGGTCCTGTAATCCGGAGGTGGGTGTCACGCCATATTCCCCATTTCAGCCCTTCGGCATATCTTTGGGCGATATTCATACCGCCCATATAACCGATTCTGCCGTCAATGACCACCACCTTGCGGTGATTGCGGCAATTGTAGTCCCGTGAAAGCAAAGGAAGGAATATCCTTATGAAGGGTCTGACTTGTATGGCATTGTCTTTCAGTTTTTTATAGAAACGTCTCGGAACCATCATGTTGCCTGCATCGTCATAGATCAGCCGCACTTGTACGCCCTCCTTTGCCTTTTCTTTCAATGCATCTGCTATTTTTCTCCCGACTGCATCATCCTCAAACTTGAAGAACAGCATGTTTATGTGATGTTTCGCAGCTGCGATATCCTTCAGAAGCTGGTCGGACATGGAATTGAAGTCTGTAATGATCTGGACATTGTTTCCGGACAGAGGAAAGGCCTTGTTGGCCTTGACAAGCATCTTTGACAGGCTTTCGTGACCATGTGGCAGGACAGTGACGATTTCTTTTTGCTGGACTTCAGCTGTAAGATTCTTCAGACAGTTAAGTTCATCATCCTTGATCAGCCTTCTGTGACGGTTGTCCATTCCGAACAGAATGTATAGGATGATTCCCAGGATAGGCATGAATGTCAGGACAAGACACCATGCGATTGTCTTCACGGGATTCCTGTTTTCAGATATAATCACCAGAATAATTCCGAGAATAATGATGACGATGACAACATGTTTGAAAGGCAGGAACATCAGACTCTCTTTTTCTTCTTGAAAATCAATAAGTTGTTGATGGCAAAATTCAATACTCCAGACACGCACATTGCCAGAAGGTTGCATATTACCACATCCCAGCCGGTAAACTTTTCAATGATGAGCAAGGCGCCAAGTCTGAGCAGGAATACGGCAGAACCGGACAGATTATAGGCAAAGAACAATTTGAAGAATCTCTTTGTGGAGGCCCCCGAAACCACCGTCCTGTCCTTCCATACATAGAAATATGATATCAGGAAGTTTGCTGTCAGTGCACATTGGAAAGAGATGACGGGGGAGATGACATATTCACCCCAATATCCTTTGGTAAAGATAAAATCAGACAAAATCCAAAGTACAAGTGTATCGACGATGGTGCCGACCACACTTGTACCCATGAATTTCAGATATCTTATCAAAACCCGCCTCATCATTTAGTCTGTTTCGGCATAGGGTCCATTTCAGCATAACCCTTGATATCATTCCTGATTGTTGAAAGGTGCAAAATGACAAGGATAAGGCATATTGCCATACCTATATAGTCCAGGGCCATAAATGTGAACTCGTGTCCGAGCAAAGTGAAGGTCTGGGAGAATTCCCTGAGCGGAGCAATGAGGGCGAACAGGGTGTTGATGATTATCATTATGATTCTGAACTCGGTAGGACCCATGCTGGCGTAAGTGAGTTTAAATTCTTTCTTCAGATGGGCGTTGATGCTGACATTGATTGTCATCAGGAGGTAGATGATCAATGCGAACATTGCGATTTCGATGTGCATCAGTCCTGACAGTCCCACGCCGATGAAAATCATCACTTCATTGATGGTGTCGATGGTGTGGTCGAGGTAGTAGCCGTAAATTGGCCTCTGAGTCTGGCGCACCCTTGCCAGAGTACCGTCAAGAGAGTCGCCGTACCAGTTGATGATAAAACCTAATGAACTGAGCCACAGGAAGTTGATATTCCATGCTGACAAGATGTATCCGACAGCGATAACTGCCGCACCGAATGTCCCTATATAGGTGAGCATATCCGATGTTACCCATTTTGGCTGGCGTTTGGCAAGCCATACCAGCACTTTCTTTTCAAGCGCATTCAGGATAGATGTCTGTATCCGTACTGCATCTGCTTTATGTGTTTCCATATTCAGAATTGATTATAAACTTTATTCCTTAAAAACAAACCGAACTGCTCCGGATCCCGGATTTCTTCCTGTTGCTGCGGAGTGATAATTTGCCCTATCGCAATCCTTGTCTTCTTTCCATTTTTGTTGAAAACTTCTGCCGGCAGTCTAAGAAGGCGAATCCTCCAGTCTATCAGTCCCAGCGAGTAGTAGAAGTTTGAATTCCTGTCGAGGAAATGAACCGGAACAACCGGAACATTCATTTTCTTTATCAATCTCAGGACCGCCTCCTGCCATTGTCTGTCCCTGATGCATCTGTCTTTTATGCTCAGGTCTGAAACCGCTCCGGAGGGGAAAATTCCCAATGGGTGTCCGTCCCTGATGTGGGCGATTGCATCCCGGATGCCCTGAACGCTGTCCTTTGTCGGGGCGGAACGCTCTGATCCATTGGGGGTTACGCAGATGAAATTGCTTTCCAGGGCTTTAATTCTTCCGAGGAACCTGTTCACCATGACCTTGAAATCCGGTCTTATATGACCGAACAGGTCCACAAGCATCACCCCGTCCAGACTGCCATAAGGATGGTTGCTTATAGTGATGAATGGCCCATCAGGAAGGGTATCCAGAATTTCCTTATGAATGACCTCATATCCAATACCAAGGTCCTCCAGAACCTCCCTGGCGAACTCGGGTCCGACAACTGACGAATGTCTGTCATACAGGGCATTCACTTTGTCAACGGACAGCATTTTCATCAGCCCTGTGCCCAAAGCATTGCCCAGGCGCCCCCTGAACAAAGGCACTGACTGTTCCAGTTCATCAAGTGAAAGAAGTGGCATAATTATTCCCTTTTTATCCTTTTATGCACAAAAATGACTCCATACTTGTGCAAAAGGAAGAATGTGGCGACCATTTGAAAATAACTTTCAACTCCATGGACAAAAACAATAATTTTTACAGTTCTAAAAATATTAGTAAATTCGCCATTAAGTGTACTGTCAGGTGCTGCCTGTCAGAGTTCAGGAATGAAAAACATACAACGATGCTGAAAACTGAATACTATAAGGATTTGACTAAGCTCAACACCTTCAGGATGAAGGTGAAGGCAAGGGCATTTGTGGAATATGATTCCGTGGCGGATCTGGTTGAACTCGACCAGGAGGGGCTCCCAAGGCCTGTTCTGCATATCGGAGGTGGCAGCAACCTGCTTTTTACAGACGATTTCAAAGGTACGGTCCTGCATTCCAGGATAGATTTCATAGAACCTCTTACAGGAAATCCGGAGAACTCCGATGAAGAAAAGTCTTCGGAAAATATTCTGGCTCAGGCAAGGAGCCGGGGAGAACAGATTGAAGTTTCTGTGGGAGCGGGAGTCGTGTTCGATGATTTTTGCAAATGGGCCTGCGACCAGGGGCTCTGGGGTGTGGAAAATCTTTCGGGGATTCCGGGAGAGGTCGGTGCATCGGCGGTTCAGAATATCGGCGCATACGGAGTTGAGGTGAAGGATGTCATCCGTACGGTTTATTGCTATGACCTTCAGGAAGAGGAATTTGTGCATTTTGATGTTTCGCAGTGTGCCTACGCTTATCGTGACTCTGTTTTCAAGCATCCTGACTTCAAGGGTCGTTTCGTGGTTACCCACGTGGTCTTCCGTCTCAGTTTCCAGGCTGCTCCCAGACTTGGATACGGGCATCTGGAGCAGGCTGTCAGGGATGCCACTGCCGGAGCTGAAATCACCCCGAAACTTGTCAGGAACACCGTGTTGAAAATCAGGAATGAGAAACTGCCTGACGTGGCTTCTGTGGGAAGTGCCGGAAGCTTCTTCAAGAATCCTGTAGTGGAACACTCTGTGTATGAGAGGGTTGTAGAGGTTGCAGCTTCGGAGTTTCCGGGGATTGACGTTCCTCATTATGACCTTGAAGGCGGAATGGTGAAGATACCTGCAGCCTGGCTGATTGAGAGGTGCGGGTGGAAGGGACGCCGGATGGGCGGTGCGGCAGTCTGGTCAAAACAGCCTCTTGTTCTTGTCAATTTCACTGGCGAGGCATTCCCTGAGGAAATCATTGGCCTTGAAAAGCGCATCATCGCATCTGTTGAAGATAAATTCGGCATCACGCTCTCTCCGGAGGTGGACCATATATAAAACACAAATCATAATAAATTGACATGGGATCATTTGTAGTTGAAGGAGGACATAAGCTCAGCGGAATCATCCGCCCTCAGGGAGCAAAAAACGAAGCACTTGAAGTAATCAGTGCGGTACTTCTTACCGATGAAGAGGTAGTCATTTCCAACGTTCCGGAAATCCTGGATGTCAAAAACCTCATTATCTTGCTTGAGGGCATGGGTGTGAAGGTAAACCGACTTGACAAGGGCGTATATTCATTCCGGGCGGATAATGTTGATACAGAATATATTGCAAGTGCTGATTTTGTTGCAAAATGTGCCCAGCTTCGTGGCTCGGTGATGGTTGTAGGTCCTCTCCTGGCACGTTTCGGAAGGGCTTATTTTCCGAAGCCGGGAGGAGATAAAATCGGACGCCGCAGGGTTGATACCCACATTCTTGGAATGATGAATCTCGGTGCAATCCAGGATTATGATTCTGCCAAGAAGGCGTTTTTCCTTCATGTTCCGCAGGGGGACCATCTTAAAGGCTGCTATATGCTTCTGGATGAGGCATCTGTCACTGGTACCGCAAACATTCTCATGGCTTCTGTTCTGGCGGAAGGGGAGACCACAATCTACAATGCTGCCTGCGAACCTTATGTCCAGCAGTTGTCCAGGATGCTGGTGGCCATGGGAGCAAATATTGAGGGTATTGGCTCCAATATGCTGAAAATCAAGGGAGTATCAAAGCTGGGAGGCACGACTCATAAAATCCTGCCGGACATGATTGAGGTCGGTTCATTCATCGGAATGGCTGCCCTGAACCAGAGCAGTATCACCATCAAGGATGTCTCATACGAGAACCTGGGCATCATTCCGGAGGCTTTCCGCAGGCTCGGCGTACAGCTGGAGCAAAGGGGGGACGATATTTTTGTCCCGGAGCAGGAGAGCTATGTAATCGAGTCTTTCCTAGACGGTTCCATCATGACGCTTGCGGATGCACCTTGGCCGGGGCTTACGCCTGACCTTCTGAGCGTGATGCTTGTGGTGGCCACCCAGTGCAAGGGCAGTGTGCTCATCCATCAGAAGATGTTCGAGAGCAGGCTGTTCTTCGTGGACAAGCTCATCGACATGGGAGCGCAGATCATTCTCTGCGACCCTCACCGCGCCGTGGTGATCGGACACGACCACAATTACCGTCTCCGCTCTGGCAAAATGTCCTCTCCGGACATCCGTGCCGGCATTGCTCTGCTGATTGCCGCGATGTCCGCCAAAGGCACCAGCGTCATCAGCAACATCGACCAGATTGACCGCGGCTACGAAGACATCGACCTGCGTCTCAACGCCCTCGGCGCCCGCATCACTCGCCAGTAAATCCGTCATCCCCGGAGTGCACATTCCCGTCATCCTAGGAGTACTTTTGCCGCGTGCAGCCTACGTCAGCCGAACAAGAAGTGCATAATTGTCATCTCGACTGAAGGTGCGCAGCACCGTAGTGGAGAGATCTATAATAGAACCAATATGAAAAAAACATTGTACATAGCAGCAGTCCTGGCATTTTTCGCCGGCTGCACAAAAGCCCCGGAACAGGACAGGGCCGAAGAGCTGAGAAACAGAATACTTGAAGGCAAGACTGACAAGGTGCTTGTCGTCGCCCACCGCGGTGACTGGCGCTATGCTCCGGAAAACTCCATCGCCGGCATAGAACATTCCATCAAAGTGGGCGTGGATGTCGTGGAACTCGACCTGCAGCTGACCAGGGACAGTGTGCTGATCATCATGCACGATGCCACTCTCAACCGCACAACTACCGGCAAAGGCAGGGTTTCGGAATGGACTCTGGACTCCATCAAGACCCTGAAACTCAAAAATGGGGCAGGCATCCACACCAAACATCGGGTCCCGACTCTTGAAGAGGCACTCCTTGCTGCAAAGGGAAAGGTGCTGGTCAATCTGGACAAGGCTGACAGATATCTCGACCTTGTGGTGCCGGTTCTGGAAAAGACAGGAACTACAAAGCAGATAATCATGAAAGGCGGACGCCCTGCGGAAAGCGTTATTGCCAGCTATGGAGACTTGCTGGATGAGATTCTGTATATGCCGATTGTGAATCTGTATAAGGATGATGCCCGGCAGATTATGGAAGGCCATATGGCTTTGCTGAAGCCATGTGCCTACGAACTGACTTACAGGACTGACGACGAACTGGACTATCCTCTCCAACTTCGGGAAGATCTGTCAGGTAAGGCGCTTCTGTGGTACAATACTCTTTGGGATACCCTTTGCGGTGGCCACGATGACGATCTCGCCCTCGAAGATCCAGATGCAGCATATGGCTTTCTGATTGACACACTCGGCGCAACCATCATCCAGACCGACCGTGCCGAATACCTCCTGTCCTACCTCCGCTCCCGCCGCCTCCACGACTGACCATTGTCCAGTTCTGTACCGTCCAGATCTCCCACCGTCAGCACCTCCACCGTCCTGGTCATACCGATTGACTATCCCCCTCCTCCGACCACTCGTGCAATTCATCGAGCAGGCATATCGGCCCTACAGTGGCGTAGAATGGCATTTCGCCTGCTCGATGAGGTCAAAATGGCGGCATCGAGCAGGCGAATCTGCCCCACAGCCCCCTGGAAAGCCACTTGCCCTGCTCGATGAATTGCACGAAGAACGAATGGTAGTCGAAAAAACATTACGCAGGCCGCTGGAAAGTTGTCGGAAGGCTCTGGCAGAGCGTGGCCGGCCGCGGCCTTGTGAGCGGCTCCCGAAGGAACGGTTGGAAGTATGCAAAACTTTCCTAGTACTTTGTAACATCTAAATGTTGTATAAAAGCAAATATTTTCGTAGCTTTGTTGAGTCCAACTCAACACGATACGAATATGCCTATCCAGAAGTACGAGATAAGTTTGTCTGCGACCGAGCGCAAGCAACTTACCAAGATTGTGAAGTCCGGAGCGATGCCAGCGAGGACAATACTCCGTGCCAATATTCTTTTGGCTATGGACAAGAATGGGAAAAAGCCCATGACAGTCCAGGAAGCCGCGATTGCTTTCAATACGTCATCCACTACAGTGCAGAATGTCCGGACCAGCTATGGAGAAAAAGGTCTCGATGCCACTCTGAACCGCAAGAAACGGGATACTCCTCCTGTAGAGGCGAAAGTTAC
>CALZOR010000025.1 GCA_945827785.1 uncultured Bacteroidales bacterium
CCTTGCTCAAAGGCATCACGCGGATGCTCTGGCAGCGGGAGAAAATTGTCTGAAGAACGTTTTCCGGCGAATGTGTAATGAACAGGAAAAGCGTCTTAGCAGGCGGCTCCTCAACCAGTTTCAGAAGCCTGTTGCCTGTCTCCTGATTCATCTTCTCCGGCAGATAGAAGATCACCGCCTTGTATCCGTCAGAAACCGATGAAAGCGACAGCTTCGACATCAGGGATTTCGCCTCTGCAACGGCAATCAGCCCGTTCTTGCTCTCTATTCCTATAGCCTCCTGCAGGTCTGCCTCGGTGAAATAAGGATTGGCCAGTGCAAGTTCCCTGAAATATTTCAGATAGGAATCGGAGGTAGGCTTGTCCTCCGAACTTTTTGTGCCTTTGTTAACCGGATAGACAAAGTGCAGGTCCGGATGGATAAGTTTCGACACCTGATGACAGGATGTGCATTCTCCGCATGAATCTCCATCCTGATGGTTGTGACAATTGAGATACTGGACAAATGCAGTCGCAAGCGCAAAAGCCCCGCACCCGTCATTCTCATAGAAAAGAATGGCGTGAGGGACTCTGCCACTGTCGGCCATATTTTTCATAGCAGATATAACCTGCTCATTTCCAATTATCTCTGAAAATTTCATGATTTATGAATTCCTTATTGCCACAAAACGGGCCAGTTCTTCAAGAAGAGCCTTCTCCTCCGAATCCGGGAAAATGGCCAAAGCGTCAACGGCCTTGTCTATATATCCGTCAAGCATGACCTTGGCGGCCTCTATCCCCCCGTTTGAGAGGACGAATCCGACAATTTCCTCACGATTCTCCGGATGCCCTACAATTCCACGGACCAGATTCCGGATTTCCTCCTGTTTGCTTTCGGAAGCATTGGACAGCGCCCCAAGAAGCGGTGCCGTTATCTTCTGTTCGAGAATATCAATCCCAAGAGGCTTTCCAACCTTCTTGTCACCCACATAATCCAGAATATCGTCCTTGATCTGGAAAGCATAGCCCAAGGAAACCGCATAATCTGTCGCTGCGACTTCATATTCCTTGCAAGCTCCAACGGAAACCGCAGCCGAAAGACAGGCTGCCTCAAACAAAGAGGCTGTCTTGCTGTAGATTATCCTGAGATAGTCCTCCACAGTGGTCCTTACAGTCGAGGCCATCTGAAGCTGAAGCATCTCGCCCTGTGCAAGGTCGCTCAGCGTTTTCGCAAAGATACGCACAGCCCTGGTATCAGATGGAGCCTCCCCGAGAATGAGATTGACGGCCTTTACAAGCCAGTAGTCCCCGACAAGGACTGAGACGGCAGGGCCCAGCAGGGCATTGACAGTAGGCGCTCCCCTGCGGCAGTCGCTTGAGTCTGCAACGTCATCGTGCAGAAGGGTTGCATTGTGCAGAAGCTCGGAGGCAGCAGCATATCTTATCGTAGCCTCGTTTACGCCTCTGCCACAAGAGCACAGACGTCCGGTCAGAAGGCTGAGCATCGGACGCAGCTGTTTGCCGCTATGGGAGAGGATGCTGCGGTTGGTATCATCAAGAATGGCGATGTCACTTTTCAGGACATCGCCTATCAATTCAGTTACGGCAACCCAGTCGTTGCCAAGTCTATGCTTTACAAGCTGTACGTCCATCAACTAGAAGTAGAAGGCGAGAGAAAGGGTAATGCCTGAGAAATTCTTTGCAGAATCGCCCACAATGGCATTCAAACCCTCTTTCAATGATTCGTTCGTTACCTTTGCCAGAGAACCGAAGTTCCAGTTGTAACGGCAGTTGATCTGAAATCTCCAGATATCGATGCCAGCTCCAAGCCCAAGTCCATACTCCCAACGATTGAGATTATCCCAATTGTTCTTGATGTCACCGACGTTATTGTTGAGTCCGAATCCTAAAAACGGAACAGCCTCAACGAAAGGACGGCAGATTACAAGATCCGGTCCCCACTGAACTGATACCGGGACTTCAAGATAACCTACACCAAGATTCTGGGCGTCTGTCAGTTTCGTTCCCTTTACCTGATAGAGCACCGATGGCTGGATTGCAAAACCTATAGGAAGCCTGAACTTGAATGCAAGGCCGGCATGGTACTGAGTAAAGGTTGACTTGTTGATTTCAGAGAACTTCTGTGTACTGAAGGTTGCTCCTCCGATAACTCCAACATTGTGCTTTGCAGATGAGATAGATTCACTTGCAAAAAAGGCCATTACGCACACAAGGACCGCGATAATACGTGATTTCATAGTGTTCAATTTTAGAGAATTATCCTGAAAAGCTAAAGAAGAGCATTGAGCTTTGCAACGATGGACGCCTTTGGAGCAGCCCCAACGAGCCTGTCAACGAGCTCTCCGTTCTTGAAGAAAAGAAGGGTTGGTATGCTCATTATTCCGTATTTCACCGGAACATCCTCACATTCATCGACATTGCATTTGCCGACTACGGCCTTGCCTTCATATTCAGCAGCAATTTCTTCCACAACAGGAGCAATTGCACGGCACGGGCCGCACCATGTTGCCCAGAAATCAACCATTACAGGCTGATCTGTATTCAGCGTTTCTGCGAAATTCGCATCTGTAATTACTTTTGCCATAATATATAAAATTAATAATCCGGTCACAAATATAAGTATTTGCAACCGGATTTACAATTTATGGAAAACTTTCTAATACGTTTTCTCTGCCGACCAGGTGAAAGCCCTGAGTCCGAGCATCGGAGTCTCCTCATCCAGCTCCTTGATTGCGGCGAAGATTTCTTCAACCTTTTCGTCAGGAACGAATGTCAGGATTGCGTTGTTCATTGTCGGCCAGGCGTGGCTTGCTAGGTGAGGCTCACCTGTCTCGCTTCCACGGCCGCAGATGTCCCTCCACATGGTCATGCCCCTACACCCGAGTTTCTCGATTGCATCAGCGACTTCCATGTTGTAGGCCTGATTGTATGCTATGAATACTGCTTTCATTATTTTCTCTTTTATTTTGCAGCTGCCTTTCGTGCAGCTTTACGGATTTTTCGGTTTTCCTGCCATGTTGCAAATGATGCATAGATGGTAGGGATGATGACAAGGGTAACGAGGGTTGAGATTGAAAGACCCCAGGCAACTACCATACCGAGTGAACGCCATGTCTCTGCTCCCTCACCTGTTCCGAGCGCCATAGGAAGCATACCGAGGACAGTTGTCAGGGTTGTCATGAGGATAGGACGCAGACGGCTCTTCGCAGCTGTCACTGAAGCGTCGATGATGCTCATGCCCCTTTCACGCATAAGGATGGAGTAGTCGATGAGCACGATACCGTTCTTCACCACGATACCCATGAGGATGAGCACACCGATGAGTCCCATGACACCAAGAGGTGTACCTGAAATCACAAGTCCGAGGACAACTCCTACGAATGCGAACGGAATTGAGAACATGATTGCAAACGGACTCATGAACGATTCGAACTGGGATGCCATCACGATGTAAACCAGAATGATGATCATGATAAGGAGGGTGATAAGCTGCTTGAAGGTCTCCTGCTGGTCTTCATACGATCCGCCAATCTTGACGGCAAAGTTCGATGGAACCGGAGTAGAATCAATAACTCCCTGAGCAACTTTGACTGCCTCTGAAAGCGAGTAGTCATCTGCCACGATACCTGAAACGGTAATGACACGCTCACGGTTCTTCCTTTCGATTGAAGGCGGGACCTGGGTCTCAATTACCTGTCCGAGGTCCTTGATACGGATTCCTTTGCCCTGACTGTTATAGACAAGAATGTTCTCGATGTCTTCAATGCTCGTTCTGAACTCCGGAGCAAGCCTTACACGGATACCATACTCCTCTCCATCCTCACGGTAGTATGACTGGGTGGAACCGTTGATGGCAGCCCTAAGGAATGATGCGGCAGTTGAGCTGTTCAGCCCGTTGACTGCAAGCTTGGTCCTGTCGAAGTCAACCTGATATCCCGGGATGTACTCGTCACGGCTGAGGGTAATCTGTGAGCAGACTCCGGTTTCACGAAGTTTCTGGAGCATCTCATTTGCCACGCGGTCGGTTTCATGGAAGTCAAAACCGTAGATTTCGATGTCAACGGTCGATGCACCGCCCATTCCTCCGCCACCTTCCGAGACCTTAACCTTCTTGAATTCAGGATAGTCTGCAAGGATCCCCCTGACAACGTCGGCAATCTCCGAACATGACCTCTGGCGGTCGTTCATGCTTCCGATATTAATATTGAATGCCATGATATGGGTACCGTTGCTCTGCATCGATGCATAGGAATTTTCTGAATCAGCCTCACCGAGAGAGTATGAACAAGCCTCAATTTCAGGAATTGCAGCCGTGAATTTCTCGTAGAGCTCATGGCCTATCCTCCTTGTTATGTCCTGACCGGTTCCTGCAGGAAGCTCAAGATTCAAGGTGATACGTCCCTGGTCGCTCTTAGGGAAGAACTCTGTCTCCACCTTCGGAGCAAGGAATACCATCGTGACGACAAAGGATGCGAGCGCAGCAGTCACGACAATTGTCCTGTGGTGTACACACCAGTTGATCATTCGGGCATAACCTCTTGACAACCAGTTGAGGAACTTGTTGAAGTTTCCAAAAATCAGAGCCTGAAGCTTTCCGGTTTTAGGTTTGTAGCGGAGGAACTGTGAGCAAAGCATCGGAATAAGGGTCAATGCACCGATGGTGGACACGACCATGATGATGGAAGTGATCCAGCCGAGCTGCTTGAACATCACTCCGGCCATACCGTTGATCATCGTAAGAGGCATGAACACGCAGAGCATCGTGAGAGTTGATGCCACAACCGAAATACCTACTTCCTGTGTTGCATGAACGGCAGCCTCCTTCGGCTTAGCGCCCCTCTCAAGATGTGTCGAAATGTTCTCCAGAACCACGATTGCATCATCCACGACCATACCGATTGCAAGGGACAGGGCGGACATAGAGATAATATTCAAAGTGTTGCCTGTCGCAAAGAGGTACATCAGAGATGCAAGCAGGGATATAGGAATCGAAAGGATGATGATGAATGTCGCCCTCCATCTTCCGAGGAAGAGATAAACGACCAGCATCACGATGAGGAAGGTAAGCACGATGGTCTCCTTCAGGGAGTTGATGGAGTTGATGATATTGGTCGAACCATCCATCACGGTAATCACCTTGATATCGGTCGGAAGTGTCCTGGAAATCTTCTCCATTTCCTTCTTGATGCCTTTGATTACGTTTACGGCATTTGCATCAGTCTGTTTCTGGATAATGATCTGGGCACCCGGCTGGCCATTGATGTAAGCCTCCTGGTATTTTTCCTGAACAGTATCCTCAACACGTGCAACGTCACGCAGGTACACGGCCCTGCCATTGGAATATCCCACGACGATATCCATCAGCTGAATAGGGTCATCGAACTCTTTCTCCACACGAAGGGTATATGAATTGGAACCCATGTCGATGGAACCGCTCGGAATGTTCTTGTTCTCGTAAGCGATGATATTTGATATCGTGCTGATTGTCAACCCATAAGCCTCAAGCCTGTTAGGGTCGCAATAAATCTGGATTTCCCTTTCAGGAGCACCGGCAACGGAAACCGTACCGACTCCGCTCACCCTCGCCAGAGGGGTTGCAACCTGGTCGTCCAGGATTTTTTCAAGAGCCCTGAAACTCTCGTCTGCGGTTGCCGCCATGATCATGATAGGCATCTCATCGAGTGAGAATTTGAAAATCATAGGCATGGAAGCTCCGTCAGGAAGCTGGGAGTTAACGGCATCAAGCTTGTCCCTGACATCATTGGTTGCGACGTCAATATCGACACCCTCATTGAATTCAAGGGTTACAATAGAGATATTTTCCTTCGATCTGGAAGTAATGTTCTTAAGGTCGCTGACTCCGTTGAGGGAGTTCTCGAGGAGTTTCGAGAGGTTGTTCTCGATATCCTCCGCACTGGCACCCGGATAGGAACTCATCACGAGGATAACGTTCGCATCGAATTTCGGGAACCTGTCTATGGAAATATTTATCAGCGAGAACACTCCGAAGAAAGCCAGAGCCACGAATACGAGGGCAGTGGTTACCGGATTGTTGACCGCTTTTCTATATATGCTCATAAATCTTATTCTTATTTATTATGTTCCGGGGGCTATTTTACAACCTCAACTTTCACACCTGCCTTGAGTTTTACCTGACCTCCAGTTACGACTGTCTCGCCTTCTTTGAGGCCTTCGAGGACTTCAAACTCATTATTGATTCTGCGGCCCAGTTTCACCGGTTTGAATGACACGGTATTGTCTGACTCCACGACATAGACAAACCTGTCGCCGGAACCGGACTGCTTGACAACAGCTATGTCAGGGATAATGACACTCTGCCTTGTTCCGAAATTGACTGTCGCCCTGACGAACATGCCTGGACGGAGAGTCTTGTAGTTGTTATCAACGACGACCTCTGCGGTGAATGTCCTGGTCATAGGGTCAATCGTAGGGTAGATACGGTTGACCTTGCCGGCGAATGTTTTTCCCGGGATTGCGTCTGCAACAATGGAAACGGCATCTCCTTTCTTGACTTTTGTATAGTCAATCTCAGAGATTGCAACGAGCATCTTGACCGGAGCAATCTGCTCAACTGTGTAGAGAGGCTGGCTCATCGTGTACATGTCACCGGCATCGTAGTTCCTTGCCGAGATAACTCCGTCGATAGGAGATACGAGGACAGAGTTCTCAAGAAGGTTCTCATAATTGGTCTTGCTCACCTTATATGCCATTTCAATTGCATCAAGATCCGACTGTGAAAGTCCGCCTGCATCGAAAAGACCTTTGAGACGGTTGTATTCAATCTCATTGTTCTTCATCTGGAGCTCAATCTGGGCAAGCTGTGTCTTGTCCATTTCTGCTACAACCTGACCTTTCTTCACGAAGTCGCCGACCTCAACATAAATCTTGCTGATACGTCCGCCACTCTGAGGAGCGATATTGTTTTTTACAAATGCCTGAACTGTTGATGTATAGACCTCTGTCTGATCTACATCTCTCATTACAGCAGCTGCAACCTGAACCTTCGGGGTCTCAACTTCAGCTGTTTGTTTTGCGCTCTTGCTTTCACCTGAATTGCCGCAAGCTGCCACCGACAAAACTGCAGCCGCAATAAGAGCATTCTTGATTAAATTTTTCATCTATATTTCTCCTTATGTTTATTCTTCTATAAAATCATGTCCCAAAGTATTCTCAAGCTGGGCCTTCGCTATCACGAAATTGTAAATTGCCTGGCTCTGACCAAGTCTGGCCTGAGTGAGCGCGAGCTGCGCATCGTTGAGCTCAATGAGAGTGCTGCGACCTACCTGATATGATTTTTCTGCGATGTCATAGGCCTTTTGCGCCATGTTCACGGCTTCGATTGAAGAGTAATATGTCTTCATGCTCGTTTCCATAGTATTGAGGCTCTGCCTGATGGCAATCTTGAGCTGACGCTCGGTGTTGGTTGTCTGGAGCTGAACCTGCTCATACTGGTTCTTCGCCTGCCTGATGGCCTGATATCTCTTTCCGCCGGCGAAGACAGGGATGCTGAGGCTCAGACCTACGTAAGAGTAAGGAGTCCACCTGTACTGGCTGAAATTGAAATCATTGGTCATTGCATTCAAGCTAAAATTGAAGCCGAGTGAGAGTGTCGGTATATTGGCGAATTTCTGTACCCTGATTGAACTTGCAAGCTGCTCTGCCTGAATTGCAAGCTGGCGCATTGTGGTGTTGTTTGAAAGACTGAGGCTGTCAATTTCATTGATATCGCGCATCATCTGGGTTGAATAATCCTCGAGTGCGCCGTCAACATCAATGTTGAGATCCAGGTCCACACCCATGACAGCCTTCAACTGCCAAAGTGACAGAATTACATTGCTCTCAGCACTGTAAACATTAGGGATTGCATTTGCGACGGTTGTTTTCGCCCTTGCGAGTTCCAGTTCAGAAGCTTTCTGGGCATTGTATTTCTTCTGTGCCTCTTCGTAGTTGCTCACTGCATTCTCATATACCTGCTTGTACACGTCGAATGCTTCCTTCGCAAGAAGGGTGGCAAAATATGCATTCTTCACTTGAGAAACCATGTCAAGCCTTGATGCGCGTGCCTTCTCCACGGCAAGTTCCACACTCTTTCCAGAGACCTTGATGCTCTCCCAAAGCTGTGCATTGACAAGCGGCATCGCAGCACTGACACCTGCACTCCAGGTATTCCAGCGGCCGACTTCCATTCCGTTGGCGATTTTGCTTGAAGCATCTTCAGAGGAAGATTCAGCTCCCGAGCTTGCAGGAGGCGTCGGAGTTGGTGATGCAATTCCATTTACAGCCTCGAGTGCCGCAATTCTTTTAAGAATATCAGCAAGCTCCGATGCTGCTCCGGAAGACGAGCCTCCTCCCATTGAGCTCATATCAAAATCCATGTACATAACCTGCTTCTTGATTGTTCTCTGGTATGCTCCGGAGATATCAATCTGCGGGAAGAGGGACGCATAAGTGCCTTTTTTGGCATATTGAGTCCTTTCAATTTCCTTGTCGGCAACTTTCACCGACACATTTTCACTCAAGGCAATCTGAAGTGCCTGGTCCAATGTGATTACAAGCGGAGCATCTGCCGAATCTGCCTTCTCAAGCAGAAGCTGTGCCTCCGTCTTCGGCGCCTCTTCACCCTTTTTTGTCCTCTGCTGTGCATTCACCGATGCTGAGAGAAAAAGGACGGCGGAAGAAATCACTGTAATAACCACTAATTTTTTCATCTTTTATATTTACCTGTTAATAAATTTCAATGCGGCGGGGAGTATGCAAAATATAAGCCACACAACTCAAAATTTGCCAAATAGGGAATATTTGGCAATATTAGCTACAAAAGAGACCTATTTGGACAATTTGGTTTGTCAATAAGACGAATCACACTCCAAATTACTACCTTACAGGCCTGGCAAAATGCGTCGGCTCTGCCTTGGTTTTCTGCGGGTGTACAGCAGCTGCCGGCATCTTGCGGACAAAGGCATATACAAGGAATCCGACACCCGCCAGAATAAACGGGATGCTGAGAATCTGTCCCATATTCAAAGCCATCGTCTCCTCGAATCCCACCTGAGGTTCCTTGATGAATTCTATCAGGAAGCGCATGCCAAAAAGCACTATGAAGAAAATACCGATGAATGTGCCGCGATATATCTTGTCAAGCTTGAACCTGTACATCCAGAGGAGGACGAAGCCGAGAATCAGATAGCTGAGGGCCTCATACAACTGTGTAGGGTGTTTCGGCTCAGTCTCACCGCGAAGTTCGAAGACAAAGCCCCAAGGCAGGTTGGTCACGTCTCCGTAAATCTCTGAATTACAAAGGTTTCCAAGACGTATAAATGTTGCCGCAAAACACACTGCTATGCAAAGATGGTCAAGAATCCAGACAAAGTCGAAGTCATTCTTACGTCCATAGTGATGTGCAAACCATATCATCGCAATGAAAAGTGCAATGGTGCCCCCATGGCTGGCCAGTCCGCCCTTCCATGGCATGAATATCTCCCAGAATCCCTGCCAACTGCCAAAATAATAATCCGGCTGATAGAAGATACAGTGTCCGAGACGGGCGCCGACTATCGTGCCGATAAGAAGAGTGTACAGAAGCGGATCAAGAAGGTCAGTCGTAATTTTCTCTCTATTGAAAAACCACTTGAAAATAAACCATCCAAGGATGAATCCTGACACGAAAAGGATTGAATACCAACGTATTGAAACCGGGCCGATATGGAACAGCTCCGGATTCATGTGCCAATGTATGAATAAGGTTTCCAACATAAAACAATAAATAAGTGCGCAAAGATAATTCAATGTGTGCAAATATAAATAATAATGAGGCCGGAAAATAAATCTTCCAGCCTCATTGTCATCTTTAGTCAGATTATTTTCTGATAGCAGCGATACCAGGAAGAACCTTGCCTTCGAGGTACTCGAGCATTGCGCCACCACCTGTTGATACGTAGCTTACCTTGTTTGCAAAACCCATCTGGGTTACAGCTGCTACAGAGTCACCACCGCCTACGAGGGTGAATGCGCCAGCTTCTGTTGCTTTTGCAAGCATTTCAGCCACTCTGTTGGTTCCTTTTG
This sequence comes from uncultured Bacteroidales bacterium, assembly GCA_945827785.1. Lineage (GTDB taxonomy): Bacteria > Bacteroidota > Bacteroidia > Bacteroidales > UBA932 > Cryptobacteroides. Next base: position 10,083 of record CALZOR010000025.1, read on the forward strand.
CGAATGCAGGAATCTCAAATACGCCTACAGGGCCGTTCCAGAGGATGGTCTTTGACTGCATGATAACCTCTTCCCATGTTGCGAGAGTGCTTGGAGCAGCGTCAACGCCTTCCCACTCGTCTGGAATCTCGTTGTTGAGGCAGATCTTGGTGTTTGCATCATTTGAGAAAGCGTCAGCGATGACAACCTCCTTTGAAAGGAAGAGTTTCACGCCTTTCTCCTCAGCTTTCTTCATGATATTGAGAGCGAGCTCCATCTGGTCATCCTCACAGAGGGATTTACCGATCTTGCCACCCTGTGCCTTGATGAAGGTATAGACCATACCACCGCCGATGATCATGTTGTCAACTGCATCGAAGAGGTGCTCGATGATACCGATCTTTGAAGAAACCTTGGCACCTCCGATGATTGCGGTTACAGGGTGCTCAGGATTGTTGAGAACGCGGTCAATAGCCTTGATCTCTCCTTCCATCACATAACCGAACATCTTGTCCTCTGGGAAGTACTCAGCGATAAGTGCTGTAGATGCGTGTGCACGGTGTGCTGTTCCGAATGCATCGTTGATGTAGCAGTCAGCATAAGAAGCGAGCTTCTTCACGAATGCCTTCTGGCTCTCCTTGACAGCGGCTTTGGCAGCCTTCTTCTCCTCGTCTGTCGCGTCCTCTGCGAGACCTCTTGGCTTGCCTTCCTCTTCTGCATAGAAACGGAGGTTCTCAAGTACGAGAACTTCACCAGGTTTGAGAGTTGCAACCTGGGCATCAGCAGCCTGGCAGTCCTCTGCAAATTTCACAGGGACTCCGAGGAGTTCCTCAACACGGCCGAGGATGTGACGGAGAGAGAATTTCTCAGTTACTCCCTTAGGACGTCCGAGGTGCGACATGATGATGAGCGATCCGCCTTTTTCAAGAACTTTCTTGAGAGTAGGGATTGCTGCCCTGATACGAGTGTCATCTGTGATTTCCATCTTCTCGTTCAATGGAACGTTGAAGTCAACTCTGACAATTGCCTTTTTGCCGGCAAAGTCGTAAGTGTCAATGTGCTGTTGCATAGTGCTTATATATTAATGTAAAATTATTCTAAATACACCCGGAATCATCCGGATATTCTCATAATCCCGGCAAATTTAGCAAATTTCGGGGAAATACAATAATTTAACATATCTTTGCAGGACCAAATGACTCCGTGCACGGGTACGGCTACAAAAATTAACAATTACTATGATGACCATAGAATATCCGGGAGAATTCTGGAAGGATTACCAGCTGCTCGACTGCGGCAATTTCGAGAAATTGGAAAGGTTCGGCAACTTTGTCATGGCCCGTCCCGAGCCAAAGGCTCTCTGGGACAAGTCCATGTCCGATGAGCAGTGGAACAAGATGATACACACCCGATTCCACACCGGAGCCGGATTCGGGAAAGCAGGGAAAGAAGACAGCGGCACATGGGAAAGGCGCAGGAAGATGGATGACCAGTGGTACATCCGTTACAAAGGCGAGCAGCAGGGGCTTGATTTCTCGCTCCGCCTCGGACTTACGTCCTTCAAACACGTGGGAGTCTTCCCGGAGCAGTCATCAAACTGGGAATATATCTACCGCCAGACCTCTGAACTTGTACAGAAGGCCCAGCAGACCGGAGCGCCCAGGCCAAAAGTACTCAATCTATTCGCCTACACTGGTGCAGCCTCCCTTGCTGCAAAGGCAGCCGGAGCAGATGTCACCCATCTTGACTCGGTCCGTCAGGTTGTCACCTGGGCAAGGGGAAATATGGAGAAAAGTGGAATGGACAACATCCGCTGGATTGTCGAGGATGCTCTGAAATTTGCAAGACGCGAAGCCAAAAGGGGAAATGTATATCAGGGAATCATCCTGGACCCCCCTGCTTACGGCCACGGCCCTGACGGCGAAAAATGGAAACTTGACGAATGCCTGAACGACATGCTCAAATGCGTCAGTTCGATTCTTGCTCCGCAGGACAGCTTCATGGTACTCAACCTCTATTCCAACGGCTTCTCCGCCGTCCTGGGAGAAACCATGGTGCGCCAGAACTTCTGTAAGGACGCCGCCTTCAAGTCGCTTGATTGCGGGGAGCTCGTCCTGAAAGACTCTTTCGGCAAGCTCCTGCCGCTCAGCGTTGTTGTTCGGCTTAGGCGATAGGCTTTAGATCTCTCCATTCGCTTAGCTCAGTAGAGATGGCAACCCTCGTCTGTTCAGTCCGGTCGAGATGACATCCCCCCCTATTCGGCCAGGTCGAGGAGGGAGTTGAAGCGGTCGCGGATTTCCGTTCCAAAGTCGGTATTGCCATTTTCATCGGAAATATCGGCCAGATACTGCAGACAGTTGTAGCACATATCAAATTCGCGCTTTGCGTAGTCGTAGTACTCCAGGAAGAAGAGCGTTGACTGGAATATCTTGTCCGCAAATCTTCTTGACAGTTCAAGCGCAGTCTCTCCCCTGTCGCACCTATAATATGTTTCTATCATTTCTATGACAACCGCCTCGTTTGAGAAACCAAGATAGGTAATGTCCAGAGGGAAATTATCTTCAGGGACACAGGCCTGGCACTTGTCCAGAAGCTCGGCTGCCCTCTTCTTGTCGGAAATCTTGAGCATTTCCTTAGCAGCGTTTACGAAGATCTGCCTCTGGGAAAGAACTCCGCAGAAAGTATAGAGGTTCTGATAATCCACAAACCAGTCCGTCCTGCTGAGGTCGTCCCATTTATATACATTCATCATCTTGTCGTACAAGTCCTCAGGGTCGGCAAAGCCTATGTCATCCCTCTTCATGCGGCTTTTCACCGGAACGAACTTGTATGAGAAGCCCTCATACATGAGATAATCCTTGATACCGACATTGATGTCACCACCCATGCTCAGAAGATGCAGAGGACGGTCCCAATTGTAATTGGAGAGCAAATCCAGCATGAAAAGCTCCGGCTTGGTGAGATAATCCTTGTTCTGAGGTATGGAAAGCACGATTTCGTCCGGAATCATGTCAGCATATTTCTCGTCAAGAATTCCATATTTGATGACATTTTCCTTATTGACCGGGATTGAGAATTTGCGGGACATGATATAGTCCACCTTCTTTCCGCTTGTCAAAGGAAGCTTGGCATCCGGATGCCTGAACACCTTCATTACATCGGACAGAGCATAGACTGATTCTCTTGTATCATATATGTATATAAAGTCATTGGTACCATACAGATACTGCTCCGCTCCCACGGTAAGAGGCAGGGGTGCAGACTCATTCACGGCATATTTCATCTGGTCGATATGCCAGTCAGTTCCAAGAAGGGAAGTATTCACTATACGGACATCGGTACGGATGCTCTCAACCTCCTGGGCATACCAGAGAGGGAAGGTATCGTTGTCTCCATGGGTGACGAGTATTCCGTTCTTGCCGACAGAATTCAGGTAGTTGGCAGCCATCTCAACTGCCGTTGAACGGTTGCTGCGGTCGTGGTCATCCCAGTTCTGGCAGGCCATAAGAACGGGCACTCCCAGCATCACGACGGAAATTGCAGCAGAGACAGGTACTCCCGCCTTTTCTGCATTGCCCTTGCGGGATACGATATCCATTATCCATGAATAAACGGCTGCAACAGCAAGGCCGATCCAGATTGAAAATGCATAGAACGAACCTGCATAGGCATAGTCTCTCTCTCTGACCTGATATGGAGGCTGATTGAGATATAGCACAATTGCTATTCCGGTCATGAAGAAAAGCAGGAAGGTGAGCCAACTGCCTCGCTTGTCCTTCGCGAACTGGAAGAAAAGGCCGATAAGACCAAGAAGAAGAGGAAGAAGGAAGTAATGATTCTTGCCCTTGTTGTTCTTCAGATAATCAGGTGCATCGCTCTGGTCACCGAGACGAATCTGGTCGATGACTGGGATTCCGCACTCCCAGTTTCCAGCAAAAATGTCACCCGGAGTCGGGCTGTGGATCTCATTCTGCCTTCCGGCAAAGTTCCACATGAAATAGCGCCAGTACATCCAGTTCATCTGGTAGTCGAAGAAGAAGCTGAGATTCTGCCAGAATGTAGGTTTCTTGTGCTCGGCTCCGGCCACCTTCTTTCCACCCCCGTTCATGTAAGATTGATAGAAAGTTATGTACTTCGGGTCGGCATTCGACCACATCCTCGGGAAAAGCATTTTTCCGGAAGATTCGTATTTGATTTCACCCGGGCCGTCTGCCTTTACGTATTTGCCTCCGAGCGGAGTCCAGTATTTTGTGGTTTCGATTTCATAGGGAGCATCGAAATACTGGCCATAAATCAGAGGCGTGCTTCCATACTGCTCACGGCTGAGGTAGCGGATGAGCGTGAAAGCATTGTCCGGCTGGTACTCGTTAGTCGGGGTCTTGGCATTTGAACGGATGATTACGATTGAAAACAGGGAGAATCCTATCGTGATGGTGGTAAAGCAGAGCAATACCGTGTTAGCCAGCACCTTGCCCCTTTTCATCGTTTCGAAAAGTCCCCAGAAGCACAGAGCAAGCAACACAACCATGAAGAATGCAGCGCCTGAATTGAACGGAAGGCCGAGGGTATTCACAAAGAACAGGTCAGTATAGGCTGCGGCCTTCGGAAGATAAGGTATGATTCCGAAAAGGACAATCGCAAGGATGATGCAGGAAATTGCAAATATCTTCACATATTCCCAGAAGGTATAATGCCCGTCTTCTCTCTTCTTATAATAATAAAGGAAGACAAGGGCAGGAATTGCCAGCAGGTTCAGCAGATGGATACCGATGGAAAGTCCCATCAGGAAGGAAATCAGCACGATCCACCTGTTTGCATAAGGAGTGTCAGCCTGCTCATACCATTTGGTCATTGCCCAGAAAACCAGGGCGGTGAAAAGGGAAGACATCGCATAGACCTCACCCTCTACGGCAGAAAACCAGAAGGTGTCGCTGAAACAGTAGGCAAGGGCGCCGACAGCACCGCTGCCGAAGATTGCAATGGCCTTTGAAGTAGCCCAGGTGCCGTCTTCATTCTGCCTGAGAACCCTTTTGGCAAGGAATACTATTGTAAGATAGAGCAGAAATATGGTGAGGGCCGAACACAAGGCACTCATTGCATTCACGGCAACAGCGGCATGGGATCCATCCGAAAACAAGGTGAAAATCCTAGCAAAAAGCTGGAAAACAGGGTTTCCGGGAGGGTGTCCAACTTCAAGTTTATATGAGGAGGCTATGAACTCGCCGCAATCCCAGAAAGATGCCGTCGGCTCAATTGTAAGCAGGTAGGTTACCGCTGAAACCGCAAGTACGACAAGGGCAACCATTCTGTTCCAAAAGTTGAATTTTCTATTGTCCATTCACAATTATTTTAATCCGTAATCATATCAAACAAGCAAATATACAATGTTATTGTCTATATTTGCAAAAATATTTCACCCACCAACAGATTAGTTTCAATCTTGACCAAACGTAAGACATGGCAGACAACGACTGGAAAAAGAGACTGGGAGTAGTGTTTTCTACCAACCCGGACTTTGCATATACGGAACAGCAGGAGGAAGTTCAGCAGACCCTGGAGCCTTCCAGGCAGAAACTTGTCGTTTCCATAGACCGCAGATGCCGCGCAGGAAAACAGGTCACTCTTGTGAGCGGCTTCGTAGGCAGCGATGAAGACCTTGCAGAGCTAGGCAGAACATTGAAAGTAAAATGCGGAGTCGGCGGAAGTGCAAAAAATGGAGAGATTACCATCCAGGGAGACTTCCGCGACAGGGTAACAGCTTTGTTAAATGAAATGGGATACAAGGCAAAACGAGGAAACTAAATGATTGATTCACTGAAAGTCATACATCCGGTGGAAGAGGCTTTTTCCGCAGGCATCCTGAATCTCCCATGCACTCCGCCGCCTATGCAGGAAACTGCATCCGGCTGTCTTCTGGCAGATATTCTCGCTGCTGGATCTCTTCTGGTGACCATCCTGCTGCTCAAGAAGATAGTGAATGTATTCCCGGCAATGATGGCATGTGTGCTGAGATGGAAGGAAAGCGTCAATCTTGAGGCCAGCGTTAAATTGAGTCGCGACAGGACACTCATAGCCATTTCAATGATAGTACCATTCTGTCTGATTGTCGAGCGCTTCGATTTGTATTCCCCAAGATTCTTGTCCGGGCTTGATTCATGCAGCCGGATTGCTGTCATAATAGCTATATTCATCGCATATCTTGCTCTCAAGGCATTCTCCGCTTTTATTTCGAAACCCGGAAAATTGGCGCTCAAAAATTACAGAACCGCCTGTATGAGCTTTGCCACATTCTTTGTCCTGATTGTCTATGTTCTGCTCAGTGTTGGCGGCATCGCGGGGCTATTTGAATTAGAAAATGGACCTGTCAAATGTTCAATGCTTTGGATTTCAATTGCTTTTTATTTTATTTATATAATCAGGGCGTTTCAAATTTTTATCTCATCGTATTCAATTTTCGCAGCTTTTTTGTACCTTTGCGCCCTGGAATTGATACCGACGGGCCTTTTGGTCGTTTTGGCTTTTGTTTTTTAGCCACCGGTTCATGTGATATGACCAGTGGATATGGTTAAGATAAACTGTTGGAGTGTAATAATGAATTTAAAGAAGATACTGATTTCGCAGCAGCAGCCGAAGACGGCTTCTCCATACGACAGCATTTCAGAGAAATTCGGAGTAGAATTTGATTTCAAACCGTTTTTTAAAATGGAACCTCTCTCGTCCAGGGAGTTCCGGGCTCAGAGGATAAATATCCTTGACCACACAGCCATCATTTTTTCAGCAAGAACTACAATAGACGCCTTTTTCCTCCTTTGTGATGAATTGAGGGTGAAGGTGCCCGAGACAATGAAGTACTTCTGCACGACAGAAGCCGTTGCAAACTACCTGCAGAAGCATATCGTTTACAGAAAAAGGAAAATATTCTTCGGAGACGGCACTCCGGATTCCATACTCAATCTCATCGGCACCAAACATAAAGGGGAGTCTTTCCTGATTGCGACATCCGAGTCTTCAAGCAAGGATGCCGTAAGCAAACTGTTTGAGCAGGAAGACCTGAACTTCGAGACAGCCGTATTTGTAAAGCCGGTTGCCCAGAACTTGAAGGATGTTGACATGAAGGCCTATGACATGATTGTACTGTTCAACCCGGCAGATGTTAAATCCCTTTTTGAAAATCATCCGGATTTCGAGCAGGGAGACACACGCTTTGTTTCTTATGGACGGTCCGTTGTCAAGGCAATGGAAGAAGCAGGTCTGAAAATTGAGATATCAGCTCCAACACCGGAAGCTCCATCCGTTGCAAAAGCACTCGAAATATATCTTTCCAAACAGAACTGACCCTGATGCAGGAAGGCATCCGCCATACATTTCCCAAAAGTGAGAAACTTACAGGCAAGACACGCATTGAGAATCTTCTTGCCAAGGGAAAACGTGCCGGAGCGGGATGCCTGAGATATTGCTGGAGGATAAACGAAGAAAATGAATGTAACCGGCTTCTCGTTTCGGTACCGAAGAAATATTTCAAGAGAGCGGTAAAACGTAACCTTCTGAAAAGAAGAATACGTGAGAGCTGGCGCCTTCAGAAGCATCTGCTCAACAGCAGTTGCGTTGAGGTTCTGTTCACATACTCCACTAAAGAAGTTATGGAATATGCCCTGATATATGAAGCTGTAAATCAGGCAATCAAACGTATAAACAAATCACTTCCACAGGAAGACATGGGCAAATAGGTTATGGATAAGGACCAGATACTGAAAGCAATACGTAAAATTGCCATTTTCCCGTTCATTCTCCTGATACGCTTCTACCAGGTGTGCATTTCCCCGCTGAAACCGCCGAGCTGCCGTTTCACGCCAACCTGTTCGCAATATGCCCTCGAAGCTTTCCGAAAACATGGTCCACTCAAGGGCGCTTATCTGACAATTCGCAGGCTCTTGCGCTGCCACCCTTGGGGAGGAAGCGGGTATGACCCTGTCCCATAATTATTTACAGAAGATTTTGCTATGCCTAAAAAAGAAAAAATTCAGGACATGTTCGATTCCATCGCCCCGGAATACGACTACCTCAACCACCTCCTTTCCATGGATATAGACAAAAGGTGGAGAAAGAAGGCAGTACTGGAAATCGTTGACACGGACAAGCCTCAGAGGATACTTGACGTGGCGTGCGGAACAGGCGATTTCACAATTGCAATTGCCCGAAAGGCGATGCTCAAGAGATCATATGATTCCGACGTCCATACAGAGATAACCGGCATAGACATCTCCGAAGGAATGATGAGGGTTGGCCGGAAAAAGCTTGCAAAAGCAGGCCTTGGGAAGGAGGGAGAAATCGTCAGTGTGGAACTCATCCAGGGTGACTGCGAGTGCCTGCCATTTCCTGACAATACTTTCGACCGCATTTCCGCCGGCTTCGGCGTCAGGAATTTCGAACATCTTGACAAAGGACTGGAAGAGATGCACCGTACTCTGCAACCGGAAGGGAAAGTGGTTATCCTCGAGCTTTCAGTTCCGACCAACAAAATAATCAGGAATCTTTACAAACTATACTTCACCCGCCTGCTCCCGCTTGTAGGAGGACATGTTTCCGGAAAGAGAAGTGCCTATACATACCTTCCGGCATCTGTCCTGAACTTCCCCGGGCCACGCGAGTTCCAGGAAATGATGCGCAAGGCGGGATTCAAGTCCGTCAGGCACAAGGCTCTGACCTTCGGAATATGCCGGCTATATACGGGAATAAAATAGCCCCGTTTTTCAAATATAAACCAAAGAAAATAAAATAATAATTTTGTTAAACTTGCTGATTACAAGAGGAAAACAATAAATCCCAGTCCGAACAGAACAGAAAGTGCAAATGTTGAAATCACAAGCAGCGGCAAGGCTTTATCCAGAGACTTTCCGCTGTTTTTCCATACAATGAGAAGGTGCAGGATGTACAGAGGAAGGGTAAGAAAGAAGAGGAAATGCCAGATATCGAATATCCTCATAAGCGTAAAACAAAGAAGGCATGCCCATCCAATGGAAATGAGAACGGTCTGGTAAATCTTTGCATTTCTCTCGCCAAGGCGGATGGCGACGGTCACGCGGCTCTGTCTGTCTGACTCGATATCTCTTATATTATTGACATTCAGGACTGCAACACTGAAACAGCCTATGGCGGTTGCAGGCAGGAATGTCATCCAGGTACCAAAAGAATGGGAGCAGACAAAGTAGGAACCGACTACTGAAACCAGTCCGAAAAAGATGAAGACATAAATATCTCCAAGACCTCTGTAACCATAAGGATTCTTTCCAAGCGTGTATTTCATTGCTGCATTGATTGCAAAATATCCAAGTATCATCAAAATGAAAGAATCAAGGCAAAAAAGCGTTCCGAATGAAAAATAAATCATCAGAAGACCGTTTGCAACAGTAATTCCGATCCAAATTTTGAGAAGAGTCTTGATTTCCTTCTCAGACATCTGGCCTTCAGAAAGCGAAACAAAATTGTTATCGTCACGGGATGATTTGACTCCATTTCTGAAATCGCCGATATCATTGCTTATGTTTGACACTATTTGCAGACTAAGGGCGGTCAGCAGGATAAAAACAGCCACAAGAGGACTTGTCTTGTAGTCGGCCGCTGCAAGACAAGAACCCAATATTACTCCAGAAGCAGACAGAGGGAGAGTCCTCAGCCTTAACAATGAAATGCTTTCTTTTATGGTCATATCTCTTTATTTTCTGTAAAATAGGTCAAAACAACCCTAAAAACAACAAATTATAATAAAAACAACAGCAAAAACAACAGACGCTACAACCCACATCCTATATAAATCCACGACCTTTGCCTCCGGTTAAGAATCTTATTCGTCTCTTTCTGCAGAATACGGATTTTTCTAAAATGTGTGCAATTCTTATCCGTTTCTGACAGAGAGGCCTCAAAATTGAGGTATATAAAAAGGGAAGCCGTGACGGTTTCCCTTTTTATATTTTCAGTCGAGTTTCAACACAGCCATGAATGCACTTTGCGGAACTTCAACCGTACCGATCTGCCTCATTCTCTTCTTTCCCTGCTTCTGCTTTTCAAGCAGTTTTCTCTTGCGGGAAATATCTCCTCCATAACACTTTGCAGTCACATCCTTGCGGACAGCCTTCACGGTCTCACGGGCGATAATCTTGGCTCCGACGGCTGCCTGGATTGCAATATCGAACTGCTGACGCGGAATGAGTTCCTTCAGTTTCTCGCACATCTTGCGGCCGAAATCATAGGCATGGTCGGCATGGATCAAGGTGGACAGAGCATCGGCAGGGTCGCCATTTAGAAGGATGTCGAGTTTGACAAGTTTTGCTTCCTTGAAGCCAATGACATGGTAGTCAAATGATGCATAACCCTTGGAAATGCTCTTGAGCTTGTCATAGAAATCAAAGACAATCTCGGACAGAGGCATTTCATAAGTGAGTTCAAGTCTGTCGGATGTCAGATAGTGCTGATTGATAAGGACTCCTCTCTTGTCAAGGCAGAGTTTCATTATCGGCCCGTAATAGTCAGCCTTGGAAATGACCTGGGCGCGGATGTACGGTTCTTCGATGTGCTCAATCAGCGTTGCAGGCGGAAGGCCGGAAGGGTTGTGCACATCAAGGCATTCCCCCTGGGTTGTATAGACTTTGTAGGATACGTTCGGGACGGTTGTGATTACATCCATATTGAACTCCCTGAAAAGTCTCTCCTGTACTATTTCAAGGTGGAGAAGACCAAGGAAACCGCAGCGGAAACCGAATCCGAGAGCAAGCGAGGACTCCGGTTCAAACACGAAGGAGGCGTCGTTGAGCTGGAATTTTTCCAATGATGCACGAAGTTCCTCATACTGATCGGTTTCCACAGGATACATTCCGGCAAAGACCATGGGCTTAACCTCTTCAAAGCCGGCAATTGCCTCGCTGCAAGGGTTGGCGACATGGGTTATGGTATCTCCGACCCTCACTTCAACGGCTGTCTTGATTCCTGAAATTATATAACCTACACTTCCGCAAGGGATTTCATCTCTCGGGCACATTTTCATTTTCAGCACGCCGATTTCATCGGCAACATATTCCTTTCCCGTACTGAAGAATTTGACCTTGTCCCCCGGATGGATTGAACCGTTGACAACTTTGAAATAGGCGATAATCCCTCTGAATGAGTTGAAAACGGAGTCAAAGATAAGGGCCTGCAGAGGAGCATCCGGATCTCCCTTCGGAGCCGGAACCCTTTCCACTATTGCGTCGAGCACTTCCTTTACACCCTGTCCGGTTTTACCGGAAGCAAGAAGCACGTCCTCAGGCTTGCATCCAAGAAGGTCCACGACCTGGTCGGTCACGACGTCCACCATTGCAGAATCCACATCTATCTTGTTGAGCACAGGAATTATCTCAAGGTCGTGTTCGAGGGCAAGATATAGATTGGAAATCGTCTGGGCCTGAATTCCCTGGGTGGCATCAACGACAAGAAGGGCACCCTCACAAGAGGCAATTGCACGGGAAACCTCATAGGAAAAGTCCACATGACCCGGTGTGTCGATAAGGTTGAGGACATAAGGCTGACCGTCATGGACAAAGTCCATCTGGATTGCGTGGCTCTTTATCGTAATTCCCTTTTCCTTCTCCAGGTCCATGGAATCCAAAACCTGATTCTCCATGTCCCTCGCCGCCAGGGTATTCGTGATTTCAAGCATCCTATCGGCAAGAGTACTCTTGCCATGGTCAATATGGGCTATGATGCAAAAATTTCTGGTATTCTTCATTACTATTAATATAATCCGTGCAAATATAAAGCAATTTTTTCGTACTTTTGTAATCTCTAGAATCTCAATGGTTATTGAAAATATAAAGACAAACATCAATGGTCACAATTGAAGAACTGCAGCGCATCTCCTCTCAGGTCAGAAGGGACATCGTCAGGATGGTAACTTGCGCAAAATCCGGACATCCGGGCGGCTCAATGAGCAGTGCTGACTTTCTTACTGCTCTGTATTTCGTAGTAATGAAACATAATCCCCAAGAATGGACAAGGGACGGAAAGGGAAGCGACATGTTCATCCTCTCGGCAGGACACCTGACGCCAGTCTATTATTCGCTCCTTGCAAGGGCAGGTTATTTTCCTGTAAGTGAGCTGGCTACATTCAGGCAGTTCGGCACCAGGCTTCAGGGACACCCATGCATTGAAAAGGGGCTTCCGGGAGTATTCCAGGCTTCAGGATCCCTCGGTCAGGGACTTTCTGCAGCAGCCGGAGCCGCTCTTGGCAAGAAGCTTGACAAGGAAGACAATTTCGTCTATGTAATGATGGGAGACGGAGAGTGCGAGGAAGGACAGATATGGGAGGCAGCAATGTTCTCTTCACACCACAAGATTGACAACCTCATAGCGATGGTTGACTGGAACGGTCAGCAGATTGACGGCAAGGTTGATGACGTTGCAGGTGTTGGAGATCTTGAAGGTAAATGGAAAGCCTTCGGATGGACGACCATCGTAGCAGACGGACACGACTTCAAGGAGATTCTGAAAGCCTTCGACCAGGCCAAGGGCCTTGCTGGAAACGGCAAGCCTGTCATGATTCTTTTCCGCAGCGACATGGGACACGGAGTTGACTTCATGGCCGGAACCCACAAATGGCATGGAAAAGCGCCTTCACAGGAGCAGTGCGACCAGGCACTCTCGCAGCTTGAAGAAACTTTGGGCGACTTTTAGGATTGTTTAACGTAAAAGACGAAATTGCTATGACAAAATATACAAATACAGGCAACATCGACACCAGAAGCGGTTTCGGTGCAGGACTCCTTGAGGCCGGAAGGCAGGACAGCAGGGTTGTCGCCCTGGCAGCAGACCTTATCGGCTCTCTGAAAATGGATGCCTTTGTCAAAGAATTCCCGGAAAGATTCTTCCAGTGCGGAATTGCAGAAGCAAACATGATTGGTGCAGCAGCCGGACTTGCAATAACCGGCAAGATTCCTTTTGCAGGCTCGTTTGCAGAATTTGTAACCGGACGTGTTTACGACCAGGTAAGACAGGAAGTTGCCTATGGATGCACAAATGTGAAAATTGCATCTTCGCATGCAGGCATCACCCTCGGAGAAGACGGAGCTACACACCAGACAATGGAGGACATCGCCCTCATGAGAGCCCTTCCGGGAATGGTTGTCCTCAATCCTTGCGACTACAACCAGACCAAGGCGGCCACAATTGCGGCAGCAAAATATGAAGGACCTGTCTATCTGCGTTTCGGAAGACCTGCATGGCCTAATTTCACCTGCCCTGACCAGGAATTCGTTATCGGAAAGGCGATTTGCATGAATGAAGGCAAGGACGTGACGATTTTTGCTACAGGCCACCTCGTATGGGAGGCAATCGGAGCAGCTGAAATCTTGGAAAACGAAGGCATTTCCGCAGAAGTGATCGACATCGCGACAATCAAGCCTCTCGATACCGAAGCTGTCATCGCATCTGTCCGCAAGACGGGAGCAGCGGTTTGTGCTGAAGAGCACAATATCTGCGGTGGCCTCGGTGAACTTATTGCCGGTGTACTTGCAGCCAGCATTCCTACCCCTCTGGAGTTCATCAACGGAGGTGACAAGTTCGGACAGAGCGGAACTCCGGCAAGACTGCTTCAGGAGTACGGAATGGATGCTGCCCACATAGCTGAGGCTGCAAAGAAAGCCATTGCAAGAAAATAACGGACAGTTATCCTGATGACGGACAGGCAAATCATAGATTTGTACAGGGAGGGCTCGTGCGAAAAAGCTTTCAACCTCATCGTTGAACAATATACTGAACGGCTTTACTGGCACATCCGCAGGTTTCTGTGCAATCATGAAGACGTCAACGACCTTCTTCAGGATGTCTTTATTAAGATATGGGCTGCGCTCCCCTCATTCAGAGGAGAGTCGCAGCTTTTTACATGGATATACCGGATAGCGACGAATGAGGTCCTGAACTATCTGAGAAAGCAGCGCTTCAAGGCACTTGTCTCATTTCAGGATGTGACGGAAATACTTGAGAAGAAAATCGATGAAGATGCCCGCTTCAATGGAAATGAAATTCAGAGAGAACTGCTGAAGGCTTTGCAAAGGCTGCCGGAAAAACAGCGTATAGTATTCTCTCTCAGATATTTCGACGACCTGACTTATGAGCAGATTTCGGAAATCACCAACACTTCCGTCGGCGCATTGAAAGCATCCTACCACTATGCAAGCAACAAAATAAAAGCCGATTTGGAAAAATTATTTTAACCTTGGTGAACTTTTTGTGTCTAAACTTGAGATATGAATGGAAACATGAACATAGAGAAGGATAAAAACCTGCTTGAAAGCATTCCGGAGTTGAAGAAGATGCCTTATAGCGTTCCTGAAGGATATTTCGAGTCTGCGATGGACAGAGCTAAGGAAATACCTGGCAAGAGCGCAAGCAGGGTATGGCAGAAGCTGTATCCGCTTGCCTCTATGGCAGCCATGTTTGCTATCATTGCTACAATCGGGACACTGATTCTCAACCGCTGGGAATTCTTTTCCGAGCCATCGGAACAGATGCAGATGGAAGATTATCTGGTCCACTCCGGATATGACTTCACGGTATCGGACTACCAGAGCGAGAACAGCCAGCTTGCCGATGCCGAAATCAGCAGCGAAGACATTGTCCAATACCTTATATATACAGGACTCTCGATTGAAGATATGGGAGAGTGATTGTTTTTAAAAGAGCAATAATATGAAATCAGTAAAATTCTTTTTTGCAATTGCAGTTCTCTGCATGGCAGGGATGACCGGAACTGTGGAAGCACAGGAAAGGAGGAATGAAGACTGGAAACAGAAGTTCATGAGTGAAAAAATCGCATTCCTGACAAGCGAAATGCAGATTACACCGGAAGAGGCACAGGTGTTCTGGCCGGTTTACAACCAGATTTGGAAAGAGAAAGACGAGGTGATGAAAAAAATATTCAAGTCTTTCCGCGAACTGGAAGAAGCTCTTGACAGCGGAAAATCCGGCAAGGAAATCAATAAACTCATGGAGGCATATCTGGCTGCTGAACAACAACAGAGGGACATCGACGCTCAAGTGGCAGAAAGGGTCGGGAAAGTGCTTCCGGTCGAAAAAACCGCACGGCTTTTCATTGCAGAGGAAAAATTCCGGAGACAGCAGATCAACCGTCTGCACGGCAAGCCGGAAAATCGCGGATCAAAGCCACAGAACTGATGGTCCCCAAGTGGAGCAGTCAGGCAAAAAGATAAAAATCACGAGTGAGGGAAAGATACTCTTGAGTATATTTTCCCTCATCTTGTATTGTAAGCAGGG
>CALZOR010000026.1 GCA_945827785.1 uncultured Bacteroidales bacterium
ATTTTGACCTCATCGAGCAGGCGAAATGCCATTCTACGCCACTGTAGGGCCGATACGCTTGCTCGATGAATTGCACGAGAGAGATGCTTTGCGACTGGATAAGTTTTTAAGTCAGCCCCTTTCTTGTCCGTGAACACAGATGACATTTCTCCGATTTCTCCGATTTCTCCGAGATTTTTTACACTCAAATCCCCGATTTCCCCGAGATTTTTTCAGGCATTTCCCCGGGTTTCCCCGAGATTTTAAGCATCTCCAGACGTGCACCGGACGCGAAAAAGATTATTTCTCTGCCTGGCTGCGGCGGAGTTGGAAGGAGTTGTAGAGGTTGTGCCAGATGCTGTAGAAGCCGCCGACGATGGAGGTTTCGGGAGTCATGAAAGTGTAGCCCATCCAGATGGAGAAAACTGTGTTCTTCTGGCCGAGGGCCTGTCCGGCGGTGATTCTTTTGTCATGGCGCCTTGTCTTCTGACCGTACCAGCTCCCGACCATGCGTCCGAGCGCAAACTGTGCGGCGCAGCAGAGGAGTGAAACCATGGCAATCATCCCCATCAGCAGGATGGAAAGCTGGCTGTGGACAATGAACTTGACCGTGACGGCAATTGCAAGGGCAAGAGATACTGCCCAGATGTTGAAAGGCAGGTCCGGTTTGGAAATCAGATACTTGTGAGCCTTCGGAAACAGGTAGCGCAGCAGCCAGGCACACAGGCAAGGCATGATCAGAAGAGGAAATACCTTCGCAAGAATCATACAGAAGGCAACCCAGAAGGTGACTCCTTCCTGAGGATGCACCATAGGCACGACGGCCGGCACAAGAAAGGCTACCAGAAGGTTGATCAGAATTGTGTATGTCGTGATGCCGGGAACATCGCCCCCGAGTTTCCTGGTCACCACAGCAGCCGCGGTGGCCGTGGGACAGATGAAGCATAGCATCGCACTCTCAATCAGCACGATCCAGTTGTGTTCCTCGACCGGGAATCTGGATTTGAGCAGCACAATCAGTGCTCCGAGGCATACGAAAACCCCGCCCTGGATCAGCAGCAGGGGCCAGTGCCAGCGATGCGGCCTGAGTTCCCTCGGCTCGATTTTGCAGAATGTCAGGAACAACATTGCAAAGAGCATCAGAGGCTGCACGATTGCTACAATCCGGTTGAGGACAGGGCCTGCTGCATGGACCGGCTCAGGCATGAAATAATATATCAGATAGGCTGCCGCTCCGACAGTCATTGAGATGGGGAGCATCCACTCCTTCACGAATTGCTTTACACTTGACATGTCCTGATTCATTTTCGAGCCGCGAAGATAGTGTTTTTATGTAAGAAAAAAATAACTAACTTTGCTTGTTTTTATGAACAATCCATGTTTCGCGCCAGGCGAAACGATATTTATACGGAAACATTATGGCATTCAATTTCAGTTTTTTCGGAAAGCAGGAGCATAGAGTCTTCAATTACAAGCCGATATACTTCGATCAGGAAAAGGAAGAACGCAGACAGATGTTCGGCCATGTGGACGGTACCGATGACAAGAAAAAGGAGAATTACACTCCCGGTTCACTCATCGCAGGCAGCTTCCGCGACGGACATTACCAGAGGATGCGTCAGGTGAACAAAGGGCAGAAAATCATAGGAATGGTCACCATGATTCTGCTTTTTGTCGTGATTATCCTGATTGCCAAATATTATCCGCTTATGTGGCAGTAGAAGATGGATATCAGGATTCTACCAGCCAATATAGCAAATATGATCGCTGCGGGGGAGGTCGTCCAGAGACCTGCATCCGTGGTGAAGGAACTCGTGGAGAATGCCGTTGATGCCGGGGCGACGCAGATTTCCGTGGTCATCCAGGATGCGGGCCGTACCCTCATCCAGGTGATTGACAATGGTTCCGGCATGTCTGCCGATGAGGCTGTGCTCTGTTTCGAGAGACATGCGACCTCGAAACTTGCAACGGCCGAGGATCTGAACAATATCCTGACCTTCGGTTTTCGCGGAGAGGCGCTTGCATCGATTGCTGCCGTCGCTGAGGTAACCCTGAAGACAAGACGTGTGGAGGATGAGGTCGGGTGTCAGGTGGATTTCGCCGATTCCCGTCACCTTTCGACCATCGAGGCCGCAACTCCTGTCGGGTCGAACTTTGCCGTCCGGAACCTCTTCTACAATGTTCCTGCAAGGCGGAAATTCCTCAAATCCGACAATGTGGAGTTCAAGCACATCGTCACGGAATTCACAAGAGTCGCCCTGACCCGTGAAGACATTGCATTCACTCTGATTCACAACGGAAAGGATGTCTTTGTACTGCGCCCGGCAAAGTCGCTGAAGTTCAGAATCCAGGATGTCCTGGGAACGAACCTGGCCAATGAAGTCGTGGATGTCCATGCCGACACCACAGTCTTGAAACTCGATGGTTTCGTGGGCCGTCCCGATGCGGCAAAGAAGGGACTTGGCAACCAGTATTTTTTCGTGAACGGAAGATTCTTCAAAAGCCCATATCTTCACAAGGCGGTGATGAAGGCTTATGAGAATCTTATCCCTGAGGGAGTTACGCCTTCGTACGTGCTTTATCTCCAGGTCAATCCCAATGCCGTGGACGTGAATATCCACCCGACCAAGACAGAGATAAAATTCGAAGATGACAGTGTGATTTTCCAGATAGTCTATGCCTGTATCAAGGAGACACTCGGGAAGAATTCCTTTGTTGACAGCATAGATTTCAACAGGGAGGGAGTCACGGACCTGCCGGTATTCAGCGAAAAATACGATGAGTTCAGGCCGATAACCGAGCCTCAATTGAATATAGACAGGAATTACAATCCTTTTGACAATGACGGCTTCCCTTCAGAAAGTTCCCATTTTGACAATGGCTTCATCCCGTCTTCAAGGGAGGCTGCCGCTCCATCGCAAATCCGGACCGAAGGCTCCTGCCCATCAGGGGGAGAGAATCATTTCCGCTACCCTTCAGGCGGAGCTGTAGAGAAACACCAGGACTATGGCAAGTTATTCGAAGACAAGATGGCTTTCAGTCGCAGTGCATTGATAATCAAGGGGAAATACATAGTCACAACCTCCCGTTCCGGCCTTATGTTCATCAATGTACGCAGGGCGATGGAACGTATTCTCTATGAGCGTTTCATCAATGTCCTGTCCAAGCAGGTGCACCTCACCCAGTCTGCTCTCTTTCCTGTGACTGTCCGTGTCGGGGCGGAGAACATGTGCCTTTTTGCAGAACATTCTGCCATGCTTGAGAGCCTCGGTTTCGATTTTTCGCCATTCTCGGCAGATTCAATAGTGGTGAACGGTGTCCCGGAGGGCTTCAGTGCCGAGGAGGGCAAGGTCATCACGATGGTGGAAGACCTGGTCCGCATTCTTTCCGAGGACCATTCAGCCCTGAAGGAGATGATGGCTGCCAATATGGCATCTTCACTTGCGCGTCTGGGGGCTCTCAGCTGCGATCCTGTCACGGATGTGGCCGGGGCACAAAGATTGATTGACAGCCTCTTCGCATGCGAGAATTCCGAATTCACGGTTTCAGGCAGGCGCATTGTAAATGTAATGAGCGTAGAAGATATAGACAACAGATTTTAATATGGCATTTTATTATGACAACGGGAGACCCGGTTTCCTGTCCAACATACCGGTGGTGACAAAGAATATCATCATGATCAACATACTTGTGATGATTATGACGGCCATTGGAGGTGATTTCATGTATGAGCATTTTGCTCTTTTCTATCCGACATCTCCGTTCTTCAAACCATGGCAGGTCATCACCCACATGTTCATGCATGGGGGATTCTGGCACCTTTTCTTCAATATGTACACCCTTTTCATCTTCGGATGTGTGCTTGAAAGGGTGTGGGGACCTAAGAAATTCCTGCTTTTCTATTTCGTGACCGGACTCGGTGCAGCCCTGCTCCATACCGGTGTGGAGTGGATTCAGGCTCAGGTCTGGCTCAATCAGATTGCAGATGGGAACCAGCATGCGATGGTAGCCCTTCATCAGATGAAGATGACTCCTACCGTGGGAGCTTCAGGAGCAATCTACGGAGTACTTCTTGGTTATGCCATGTTGTATCCGGATTCTGTCATGACCTTGTTATTCCCACCTATATCATTGAAAGCCAAATGGTTTGTGCTTATATTTGCTGCAATCGAACTCATTACCGGAGTTACCGGCATGGGAGGCGGAATCGCCCACTTTGCCCATCTAGGTGGAATGCTGTTCGGATGGCTGATGATTCTGTACTGGAAGAGGAAAGGCAAAATGTATGGCAGATATTAGAGTTTCCACCAAAATTTCGCAATAATGTCCAGGAATATTATTTTCGGAATCACCTCAAGGCTGCTGATGATAGTTGCGGCGGCTCTGACCCTTCTTTCCGTAGTTTCCGTTGCCGTCGATCCTGCGAAATTCTGGCTTGCATCCATCCTGGGACTTTGTTTTGTGCCGCTTGCCCTGCTCAACCTCTTTCTCCTGCTATGGGCAATAAAAAGGCGTTCCAAATCATTTGTCATACCTCTGGTGGCACTTGTGCCGACTGCATTGTTCCTTGGTCTGTATGTCCGTCTTCCTTTTTCCGAAGGTGACGAAAGAAAGCCGCTGGAGACTGAAAGCCTGAAAATCATGTCCTACAATGTGGGGCGTTTCATGCTTGCCGGAGAGAATGATTCCCTTGATACAAAGCAGGAATGCATGGATTCCATCCTCCGTTTTGTTGCCGAACAGCAGCCTGACATAGTTTGTTTTCAGGAATTCTATCTGAAGCATGGCCAGTCCGTGCGGAGAGTCCTTCCGAAGGAGCTCCGCGGGTACAAGGCCGAGTATTATTTCTTCACGACAAGTTACGGTCAATGCGGAAATCTTACGCTCAGCCGTCTGAAAGCGGTAGGGAAGGGCAAGATCAAATTTGATGAGAGTGCTAATCTGGCTCTTTATACCGACTATGAGGCCCATAATCGCAAATTCCGCGTATATAATTGTCACTTTGAGAGTTACAATATTTCATTCACCGGTATTCTACGGTCTTTGACCAAAACGGAGACTGATATATTTTCCGAAACTGGCGAAAAGATGAAACGCTCCATCACGATGCGCCCTTCTCAGGTCGCCCAGGTACTTGCCGACATCGAGTCCTGCCCGATTGAGTCTTTCGTCTGCGGGGACTTCAATGACAATCCTGTTTCATACACCTACTACAGGATGACCCGTGGCCGTCGCGATGCCTTCATGGATGCCGGTCATGGTTTCGGCGCAACCTACTCTCTGCTATGGCCGATGCTCCGCATCGATTATGTACTTTATCCGGACCGCTATCGTGCTGTCAGTTATGAAGTTCCACGCATAGACCTGTCCGACCATTATCCAGTAATCACAGAAATATCCTTATAATCATGGAATGTTCTCAAGATTTCAAACAGACTCTGAATGAGGCCCTTCAGGTCCTTCGGGCGGGAGGGGTCATACTATATCCAACAGACACCGTTTGGGGAATAGGTTGTGATGCCACCAATCCGGAGGCCGTCGCAAAGGTCTATGATATCAAACGCCGTCCTGACAGCAAGTCGCTTGTGCTCCTTGCGAGTGATTTGGACATGGTAGGCCGCTATGTTCGAGAGATTCCTGAAATGGCAATCCAACTTGTTGAGGTGAATGACAGACCGATGACGATAATCTATCCGGGTGCCGTGGCCGGAGATGGCCCTTCGACGGATGGGGCCATGCCAAAGGCTGATCGGAACTGCTTGTCATTCAATACTGTAGCGGAAGATGGCTCAGTTGGGATCAGGATTCCGATGATGGAGTTCTGCAGGCAGCTTTCCTTCAAGCTCGGGCGGCCGCTGGTGTCCACTTCGGCCAATATTTCGGGGGAACCGACTCCGAAGAAATATTCTGACATCAGTCCGGAGATCATCTCTGCCGTGGATTATGTGGTGGACCCTTCTCTTGAGAAGGGCTCAACCGGGGCTTCGTCCCAGATAATAAAGGTAGGTCTGGATTATTCCATTCAGATTATCAGGAAATAGTGTTGTCGCTTGTAAAACTTAGACTACAAAAATCGGAAATAGACGGCAGCCACTGAGGTCAGGGCTGCTGTTTCCGTTCTCAGACGTGACTCGCCAAGATGTAGACGCTTACTCTGCTTGTCTTATTCTATAACTTTCCAGTCCTCGATTCGTCTGTTTTCGGTGGAGAAACTTACGCCGATTTTGAAGATTTTCCTCGGGTCGTTAGCGAAAGGCTTTGCATAGCCTTTGTCCTCAATCTGCTGCAATGCCGCATCTGCAGTGTTGTCAATCTTCAATTCAATGATGTAGATGTAGTCCTTGGTCTGGAGCAAAAGGTCAATCCTTCCGTTGCTTGTGCTGCGTTCTGCCTGAACATATTCGCCAAGAAGTTCCATTATGATATACATTGCGTACTGGAAATTCTTTTCAGAATCGCCCTGAATCTGGTAGGTCGTATTGGCAAACAATGCTTCCAGAGTTCGCATAAAAACATCTGGAGAACCTGTTCTTAGTGCTTTCGCCAATTTTGCTGTCGTCGTGTTGCCTTCAGCAGGATTGACAGGCACATAGTATGAGAAAATGAATTTCAGGAAGCCATTCTTGACTTCGTCGTTAGGAAAGCCGAGAGTATATATATTGAATTCCCTGTCGTAATCTTTGATGGTAAGATAGCCTGTCTGAAAAAACAGAGGTATCGGTCTATTAACGATGTCCTGCATTCCGCTGAGGGCCTCCACAGACACCTCGACTTGATTCGATAAAGTCGTCACATCAAATGATGTCTGCTTCATCACATTGACCAGAAGCGTAGGAGTGCCTGTCTCAAACCAATATTCTCCGAACTCCCTGGAATAGAATGTATTCAAAATGCTGAAAGGGTTATATACACCGACCGTCATTTTCTTGTCGAAATGATATCCGTCGTACTTACTTTTCAGTTTTGCATAACACTCTTCTTTTGTCATAGAATGTGTTGATGCCAATTCCGTCACGCTATCATCAAAATACTTCCTGAGTTCTGTTTCAGATATACCGCATATGTCTGAATAGTCGGCATTTAACGAGATGTCTGTCAGATTATTAAGGGTACTGAATACACTCAGTTTCCCGATTTTGGAAACACCTGTCAGGAAACCGAAACGAATCTGTCCGTCCTTTGCTTTAAGAACACCGTAGAAGCCCTGAAGGGTCTTCCTGTAGTAGTCTGACAATTCCTCATTTCCGAGGTTATTCACAATCGGCTTATCATATTCGTCAACCAGAACGACAATCTGTCTCCCTGTCTTTTCAGTGGCAGCATCAATGATGTCGTTTAGTCTTGCAGCAAAGTCCTCGTATTTAGGTGTAACCCCATATTTGGACTCCCAATTATTCAGATGTTGCTGAAGAACCACATCAAGATCTTTAGGCTCCATATACCTGCCGGAATTCAAATCCAGATGCAATACCGGGTACTCAATCCAATCCTTCTCAAGTTCCTCTATAGCCAAACCTTTAAACAGTTCCTTCTTACCATTGAAATAGGCCTCCATGGTAGATACAAGAAGGCTCTTGCCGAATCTTCTTGGACGACTGAGAAAATAATAAGTGCCGGTAGTTGCCAGTCTATGTATCAATGCCGTTTTATCTACATAGATATAACCGTCCTTGCGGATTTTCTCAAAATTCTGTATGCCTATTGGGTACAACATATCTTCATCGGTTTCTGTTACGGGCAAAGATACAAATTTATAGCTACAATCACTCATCTTGCACCTTATGTTTTGTAAGACGCACAAATCTCGCAATAACCGACAATTATGAACTTGCGGAATGAAGGTTACATAAATCGGAAATAGACGGCAGCCACTGAGGTCAGGGCTGCTGTTTCCGTTCTCAGACGTGACTCGCCAAGATGGACCGGAATGAATCCGCTTGAGAGGGCGAGTTCTGCTTCTGCCTGTGAAAAGTCGCCTTCTGGACCGATTAGAATAGTGATTTCATGTGCTTCTGATGCCTGAAGCACCTGTTTGATGCTGCGCCTTGGAAACTCTTCATTTTCAAAACAATAGGCAATCAGTTTGAGGGTTCCTTCCCGAGAGGCCTGGTCCCGGATGAAATCTTTCACGCTGACCGGTTCGGCAATCTGGGGAACGGCTGCTTTGAGGGACTGCTTTGTCGCGCTTATGAGAATTTTTTCAATTCTCTGGGTTTTGAGGACCTTGCGTTCGGAATGGTCTCCGATGACCGGGACAAGAGAGTCAAATCCTATTTCGCAAGCCTTCTCGGCGAACCATTCGAAGCGCTCGTTGTTCTTGGTAGGGCAGACCGCCATGGTCAGGTGATATGGATGTACTCCGAAACCTGCCTCTGTTTCAATGACTTGAGCCTGGGCAGACCTGGGATTGTCATCGGTGATTCGGCAGCGGAGCATATTCCCGTTTCCATCTATCACATTTATGATGTCTCCGCTCCGGTGTCTGAGCACCTTAATGCAGTGCCCGGATTCATCCTGGTCCAGATGACATATTCCGCCTTCAATATCCTTGCTGTAGAAAAGTTCCATATCCTCAAAATCATGTTTTGACTCGCAAATATAGACAAATTATCCTTATCTTTGTCTTTCCGGCCGATGCCGGAAATTAAATGAAAATTAAAGGAAAAATATGGAATTCAGGATAGGAAACGGCTATGATGTACATGCGCTCGCACCGGGGCTTGACCTCTGGCTCGGCGGAGTGAAGGTCGAATCACCGATAGGCTGCATAGCCCATTCGGACGGCGACGTTGCCATTCATGCTCTCTGTGATGCAATTCTCGGGGCACTCGCCCTCGGAGATATTGGAAAACATTTCCCGGACACCTCAGACGAATTCAAGGGGATAGACAGCAAGATTCTGCTGGAAAGGGTGATGGCCCTGATAAGGCAGGAGGGCTGGGAAGTCGGGAACGTGGACATAACGATTGCGCTCCAGCGTCCGAAACTTGCTCCGCACATCCGTTCCATGCGTGATACCCTAGCCTCTGTCATGGGCATCGGGGCCGACCGCGTGTCAGTGAAGGCGACCACTACCGAAAAACTCGGTTTTGTAGGCCGCTCGGAAGGCTGTGAGGTCTATGCCGTCGCCCTTCTGACCAAAAATGAATAATTTAAGTTTCGCAGGCGGCACAAACATCAGGACCATAGTAAGTTATCACTTGCGAACTATAGATGGATAAATAAATATAAAATGGACAAAACAGTAATTACGGTTGTCGGAAAAGACACCACAGGCATCATTGCAAGGATCAGTACCTTTGTATTTGAGCACAATGCAAATATCCTCGATATTTCCCAGACCATCAGGATGGGAATCTTCAACATGATGATGATCGTTGACACAAAGGCGATTGACATCCCTTATGACGAATTCATCGACAGGCTCAAGGGCATGTCTTCGGAAATCGGAGTCGATATCCGCTGCCAGAAAGAGAAGATCTTCGACATGATGCACAGAATCTGATACACGACTCAACTTACAGAATCTGAATACATTATGATCAATATAGAAGAGGTCTTCGAGACCACCAACATGATCAGTCATGACAATCTTGACGTCAGGACTGTGACCATGGGTATCAGCTTGTTCGACTGCATAAGCACCGACCTTGATACCACTTGTGAGAACATCAGGCAGAAATTGCTCAGATGTGCCGGCAAACTCGCATCCACGGCCGACGCCATCGCCAGGGAATTCGGCGTCCCGATTATCAACAAACGCATTTCCATTACTCCGATTTCCCTTATCGGAGCATCCTGCTGCCACACTCCGGAGGACTACGTGAAAATCTGCATAACTCTGGACAGAACGGCTAAAGAATTGGGAGTCAACTTCTTGGGAGGCTTCTCCGCCATCGTTTCAAAGGGCATTACCCCGAGTGACAGGCTTCTGATGGAATCCCTTCCGGAGGCGCTTGCCGTGACGGACAACGTGTGCGCGAGCGTGAATGTCGGCTCAACCAAGAACGGAATCAACATGGATGCCGTGAAGCTCATGGGAGAAATCATCAAGAAGACTGCATACAGAACACGTGACAACGACTGCATGGGCTGCGCCAAGCTCGTGGTCCTGTGCAATGCTCCGGATGACAACCCGTTCATGGCGGGTGCCTTCCTCGGAGTAACCCAGCCTGACGTTGTCATCAATGTGGGAGTTTCCGGTCCGGGAGTAGTGAAAACTGCCATTGAGAAATGCAAGGGAAAATCCTTCCAGGTGCTTTGTGACACCATCAAGAAGACCGCGTTCAAGATTACGCGCGTTGGCCAGATGGTCGCTCAGGAGGCTGCAAAACGCCTTGGAGTCCAGTTCGGAATCATCGACCTTTCGCTTGCTCCGACTCCGGCAATCGGAGACAGTGTCGCGGACATCATCGAAGGTATGGGCATCGAGAAATGCGGAGCACCGGGCACAACTGCGGCCCTGGCCCTGCTCAACGACCAGGTGAAGAAGGGCGGCGTCATGGCCTCCTCTTATGTGGGCGGTCTCAGCGGTGCCTTCATCCCGGTGAGCGAGGACGCAGGCATGATTGCAGCAGCAGAATGCGGAGCTCTCACGATTGAGAAGCTGGAGGCGATGACATGTGTATGCTCCGTTGGCCTTGACATGATTGCAATCCCCGGAAAGACCTCTGCAGCAACGATTTCCGGCATCATCGCCGACGAGGCTGCAATCGGAATGGTGAACCAGAAGACAACGGCAGTCCGCATCCTTCCGGTCGAAGGAAAGGACGTTGGCGACAGCATAGAACTCGGAGGCCTGCTCGGCAGGGCACCGGTGATGCCGGTCAGCAGATACGGCTGCGAAGAGTTCATATCCCGCGGCGGCAGCATCCCTGCCCCTATCCACAGCTTCAAAAACTAATAGAAATGTACATAGGACTGATATCAGATACCCACGGAGTTTTTGATGCTCCATTTCGCGACTTCCTCGAACCTGTCGACCAGATATGGCACGCCGGTGATTTCGGAGGAGGGCTCACCCTTGCTGCGGTCATTGCCCAGTTCAAGCCTCTGGTGGGTGTGGCGGGAAATTGCGACAATTTCAACCTCCGCTACGAACATCCCATCCACCGTTTTTTCGAGTGCGAGGGGATGAAGGTCCTTATGACACACATCGGCGGCTATCCCGGGAAATACGACAGGAATGCACTTCAGCTGATTGACCGCTACCAGCCGGACATTTTCGTCTGCGGCCATTCGCACATCCTGAAGGTTGTTCGGGACGAGAAGCGCAATATGCTGGTAATCAATCCCGGAGCTGCCGGGATTCAGGGCTTCCATCTGGTGAGGACAGCCCTCCGCTTCCATATCGACCAGGGCCGAATCCACGATATGGAGGTCTTTGAAATTGATAAATAAATTTAGTTTCGTATTTGGCGAAACTATCGAATTTTGCATAGGAAAAATATGGCAAAGACAAAAACAGTGTGGTTCTGCAAATCGTGCGGAAACGAAAGTCCGAAATGGATGGGACGATGCCCTGCCTGCGGGGAGTGGAATACGATGGTCGAAGAGACGGTGGCAACCGGAAAGGCAAGTCCCTCATCCCGGCTGGTCCAGGTCCCTGGAGCCTCACGCAAGCCTATGCACCTGTCTGAGATTGATTCCTCACAGGAAAGCCGTATCTCCTTGGGCAACGGGGAGATGGACAGGATTCTCGGCGGCGGCCTCGTGGAAGGCTCGCTTGTGCTGATCGGGGGTGAGCCCGGCATCGGCAAATCCACCTTGTCTTTGCAGATTCCGCTTCACTGCCCGCATCTGAAGACCTTGTACGTCACCGGTGAGGAAAGCGCGCGTCAGGTTAAGCTCCGTGCAGCCCGCATCGGAGGAGACGACTCCGACTGCCTCATCTACAGCGAAACCCTGATGGAGAACATTCTCGAGCAGGCTCGTGAAATCATGCCTGACCTGATGGTCGTGGACTCCGTCCAGACCATGTTTTCGCAGAATGTGGAGTCTTCGCCGGGCTCGATTACCCAGATCAAGGAGACTGCCGCCCTTCTGCTCCGCTTTGCCAAGGAAACGGGGGTGCCGGTAATCCTGATCGGCCACATAACCAAGGAGGGCAGCATCGCAGGGCCGAAGATTCTGGAGCACATCGTCGATGTTGTCCTGCAGTTCGAAGGAGAAAACCGGGGTACATACCGCCTGCTGAGAAGCATAAAGAACCGTTTCGGTTCCACCTCTGAGCTTGCTGTTTTCGAGATGACAGGCAAGGGACTCAGGGAGGTCAGCAACCCTTCCGAGATGCTCATCCCGATGCATGAAGAGGGACTGAGCGGAGTTGCAGTGAGCGCCATGCTCGACGGCACGCGCCCGTTTCTTATTGAAGTACAGTCACTTGTGAGTTCGGCGGCTTACGGCACGCCTCAGCGCAGCGCCACGGGTTTCGATGTCCGCAGGCTGAACATGCTGCTTGCCGTGCTGGAGAAAAGAGCTGGCTTCAAGCTTAGTGTGAAGGATGTGTTCCTGAATATGGCCGGAGGCCTGAGGGTGAATGATCCGGCATGCGACCTGGCCGTAATCTGCGCCGTCCTGTCTTCGAATTTCGACTACGCCATTCCTTCTGATACCTGTTTTGCCGGGGAGGTGGGCCTCAGCGGTGAAATCCGCCCCGTTGCCCAGACAGACCGCAGGGTGATAGAAGCAGCTCGTCTCGGATTCAAGAAAATCTATGTCTCAAGCTACAGCTCCCTTGATGACGTCAAGCCGGAAGGCATCGAGGTCGTGAAGGTGGCCGACGTCCCGGCCCTCTGCCGTTCACTTTTCCGCGGCTGATGCCTTGCCCTGCCCGCTCCGACACGGTTTACTGCCCGCTCCGACATTGTTTTCTGCCCATCAGACCTCATTCCATAGCGATGGTGGCGATGATTTTGTCAATCAGTGGACGGACTTTCCAATTGGGTGAGGTACAATTGTTTACCATCACGGAAAACACTATTATGTCTTCATTCCTGCCTTTCCCTTCGCCCGTTGGAGAACCGCCTTCTTTCGTGGTGCAGCCTCCCTCTTTCGAAGTACGTCCCCCTTCTTCCGTGATGCAGCCTCCTTCTCCCGTAGTGCAACCGCCCTCTTCCGCGATGTAGCCTTCAGGCAGAATGTAGCCGCTGTAGCATCTCACTCCGTTCATCGACCCGCTTTTCATCCTGATGCGTTTTCTGACGGATTCCGGATATTTTTTCATGTTGTATGACAGGGTTCCGTTCCCTCCCGGACTTGGAAGTCCGCTCAACCAGCCTTCAAAGGCCGGGGACTTGCTCATTGCCGCAAGGAAGCGGCAGAAAAAGTCCGGCGAAACAAGATTCCCTCTGGAAAGACCGCTTCCGTCTTTAATGAAGATTCCTTTTGACATGTCGATTCCAAGCCCCTCTATTTCAAAGCTGTTTTCAAAGCTGTTTTCCTCGCCCTGACATCCGTGCACCCCTTTGCCGAGAATCTGCTCCATTATGCTTATGCTCTGAGGGTAGAGCGAGCTTCCTCCGAATTCCACTCCCATCGTCCTGAGAAGAGTTTCGGCATATACATTATTGCTTTCGTGGTTTGTCTCAAATGCAATACTTTGAAGGATAGGGGATTGCGTCTGTCCGACCATAATCCGGACCGGCTCGTTGCACGTTGTGTTGGACTGCCGGTTTTCTTCGCCCCGGCTCATCCAGCCCGTTTCAAGCTTGAAATCCCCGGCGCCCCGCAGGCATCTGATTCCGGTTTTTTCGAGGTGCCTCATGAAGTATGTGGCGCAGGTAAGTTCCGGGAATTTATTGCTGCAGTCAACCCTTTTTCTGCCCTTGTCCATCGCGAGTGTGCCCCTGATTTCGGCCACCGGAGCCAGTTCGCTGGTGTACATGTAGAGCTGGTCGCCCGTTCCGGCCTTAGCCGTCGTTCCTTTATACCTGATTTCCAGCCATGGGGTTTCGGGATATTCCGGTTTCATGTCCACCTCGTCGCCTATTTCCCTGCCCGGTGCAGCGGAAAATGAAATCATGTTTTCATAGAATGTCAATCCGCAAGTGCCTGCACCATAATAAGTTCCGATGTCCTCCCATAGCCATGTAACCTCTTCCATCGCTCCTTCGAAATATCTTCCGTCGCCTATGATGCTGCCATCGATCATGGATATTCCTGCCTCCCTGACCATTTTCTCCCATTGCCGGAACAAGGTCTCCGCCGGGGTGGCAATGGAATCTTTGGAGCCCAGAGTGGGGTCCGCCCCTCCTATTATATATATGTTTCCATGCAGGACGCCTTCTTCAATATCTCCATCGTATGCGAGGGTGGTTGTAAAGCGGTAATCCGGTCCGAGGGCATGCATTGCCGCCCCTGTGGTTATGAGTTTCATGTTGGATGCAGGGATGAGCATCCTGTCAGCATTCACTGAGACTATTTCCTTCCCGCTGAGCGTTCTTGCACAGATTCCCACAATTCCCTGGATGAGCGCCGGATCGTTGGCTAATGCCTGAATTGATGCCTGCACTGAAGCCTGCACCGAAGCCTGCGCCGATACTTGCGCCGAATTTCCGCCGCCGGACTTGTTTTGTGCGCTAATATATTGATTGCCCCCGCTGACAAAAGATAAAATGCTTATTGTCAGAAGTATTTTGAATATTCTGTTCATAAAATTCAAAATTGAATATTCCTATATCCCGATAAAATTTTACCTTTGCAAAGATATGGATTTTTGGGAGACGGACTTGCATTCATACGATTTAGATTAATAATTAATAACAATAGATAATTATGGCAAAAAGAGTTTTGGTTTCCGGCGGTGCCGGCTATATCGGCAGTCATGTGACTGTCGAGCTTATCAATGCCGGCTACGAGGTGGTCGTGGCAGACAATATGTCAAATTGTGATATGACCTGTTTCGAAGGTGTGAAGAAAATCACAGGAAGGGACGACATACCGTTCTATCAGATTGATTGTTGCGATTATGCGGCTGTGGACAGGCTCTTTACAGAGCAGAAAATCGATGCGGTTATCCATTTCGCCGCTTTCAAGGCTGTGGGTGAATCGGTTGCGGAGCCAATCAAATACTACAGGAACAATCTGGTCTCATTCCTCAACATCCTCGAGGTCTCAAAGAAGCACGGCGGCTGCAACGTCCTCTTCTCTTCATCTGCCACTGTCTATGGTGAAGCTGAGAAACTTCCTGTCACTGAGGAGTCTCCACGCCTTCCTGCAACTTCTCCATACGGAAATACCAAGCAGATGTGCGAGGACATCCTGCGCGACGTGGTCGCTGCGACTGCAGGCCTGTCAGCTGACGGCGAAGGCCCTGTCAAAGGAATTGCTCTGAGATATTTCAACCCTATCGGAGCGCATCCTTCAGCCCTTATAGGTGAGCTTCCTCGCGGAGTGCCAAACAACCTCGTGCCTTTCATCACCCAGACCGCAATCGGAAAAAGAGAGTGCCTGAGCATATTCGGTAACGACTATCCTACCGAGGACGGAACCTGCCTGAGGGACTATATCGATGTGGTTGACCTTGCCAAGGCACATGTCGCAGCTGTTTCAAGGATGCTTGACGGCAAGATGAAGAAGGATTATGAAATCTTCAACATCGGCACCGGCCGTCCGGTTTCAGTCTATGAGCTCGTGACTGCATTCGAGAAGGTCAACGGCCTGAAACTCAATTACAAATTTGCTCCGCGCCGCCCGGGTGACGTGGTTGCAATCTGGGCCGACACCGCCCTTGCCAACGACGAACTCGGCTGGAAGGCTGAGCGCACCGTGGAGGAGACACTTGCTTCTGCGTGGGCATGGGAGAAGCATCTTGCAGGGAAATAGCAGCCCTAAACAGATGCCTTGCCTACGCTCGACATGACAATAGTGAGATGCATGATGCAAACAGTCAATTATAAAATGATAGTGCTGGACCTCGACGGCACGCTGACAAACGACAAAAAGGAAATAACCCCGAGAACCTTTGAGGCCCTTATGGAGGCACAACGCCGCGGAGTGAAGGTGGTCCTGGCATCAGGCCGCCCGACCTACGGCATCGTCCCGCTTGCGCGGCAGCTGCGCCTGGAGGAAAACTACGGCTACATACTTGCCTACAATGGAGGCGCCATCATTTCATGCCGGACGGGAGAGACGATCTTCAACCAGACTCTCGACCATTCCCTCATTCCCATCCTGCACAAGGAAACTGTCGAGGCCGGTCTTGAGATTCTGACATATCAGGGCGATGCTATTGCAGCCTCCCGCAAGGATGACAAATATGTGCTTCATGAGGCCTTCATCAACAAGATGCCTGTTATCGAATTTGAAGACTTCCCGTCACAGGTGCAGCCTCCTGTCAACAAATGCCTGATTGTAGGCGACCCGAAGCCGCTTATTGAAATCGAGAAGGTGCTTTCGGAGAAATATCCGGAGATTCTTTCGGTCTATCGCTCATGCGGATTCTTCCTCGAATGTGTCCCTCCGGGCATCGAGAAATCGAACTCTCTCGACAAACTCATCACCTCCCTCGGCATAGACCGCAGCGAGGTGATAGCTGTGGGAGACGGTTACAACGACCTTGGCCTTATCCGCTACGCCGGTCTCGGAGTTGCAATGGCCAATGCTTCCACCGAGCTCCATGACGAAGCCGATTACATCACCTGGTCCAATCAGGAAGACGGTGTTGCCCATGTTGTCGAGAAATTCATCCTGAGGATCTGACCATGGTGGTCGCAGAGGGTGAGATTGATGGCTAATTTTTGGGAAATTGGAATAGAAATGCTACCTTTGCGAGTCTGATGACAAAATCGGATATTAACATTTAATCCTTTATTTATATGAATCTTAGAGTTTTCAAAAAAGACATTGAGTATTTCGTAGGTGAGTTCATCGATGACTGCTCACTTTTCGTGGCAATCAACCCTCACAAGAACTCAGATGAAATTGCACAGATAATTGACGAGGCTGTTGACCTTTACAACGATCTCAAATCGAAAGCCAATCATCCGGAAGGCAACAAGAGGGCTTTCTATCAGGCTCTTACCAAAGAGATGTTCGAGAAACTCGACGCTCTTTGCGAGAAGCTCAGCACAATCGTTTCAAAAGCTGCGTAATTCTCATTAACTATCAGGAGGATGGCTAGAAGCTCGCTTTTCAGCCATCCTTTTTTCGAAGAAAAACGAGGACATGAAAAGACTTATCAGATTCACCATGATTGCAGCAGGTCTCGTAGCTGCAACTGTCAACGGTTATTCCTGGGGCCAGAAAGGTCATGACATCACGTGCTCTATTGCAGAGCAGCACCTTACAAAAAAGGCCAAAAAACAGATTTCAGAAATTTTTGACGGAAAGTCGATTGTGTACTGGTCAAGCTGGATGGACAATGCAAGCCACACTCCGCAGTACAAGCACACCAGCACCTGGCATTACAAGAACATCGATGCCGATGAAACTTACGAAACAGCCCAGCTGAATCCGGACGGCGACGTCGTCAGGGCCATCGAGGCACAGATTGAAGCTCTCAAAAGCGGCAAGCTGAGCAAGGATGAGTCGGCAGTCGCACTGCGTTTCCTCGTACACCTTGTAGGCGACCTGCATTGCCCGATGCACATGGGACACAAGTCGGACCGAGGCGGAAACAAATGGCAGGTCCAGTTCTTCGGCAGAGGCAGCAACCTCCACAAAATCTGGGACAGCGAGGTCATCGAAAGCGCCCGCAAATGGACATACAGCGAGTGGACCGAACAGATTGACAGATGTTCGAAGGAACAGGTGAGCAAAATCATGGAAGGCGACCCGAACACATGGGGCAAGCAGACCTATCAGCTTTCCACTAAGTTGTATGAAAGCACACCGCAGGGCGCCAAACTCTCATATGACTATGTGAATGAGTGGTCGGAAATGCTTGAGCAGCAGCTGCTTAACGGTGGTATCAGACTCGCCGCTGTCCTGAACGACATTTTCAGATAGCATCGTGCTTTTGGCATACTAACCATATGCCGGCCGCCGATTCTGCCAAGGCGGACTAAAGATAGATGATGGTGGAGAGCTTCTCCGCGGCAAAGACAGTGCAGGCCATCCTGCGCACGTCTTCGGCAGCAATGCTTTCAATAACCTGCCTTGTGGCTTCCTGGTCAGTTACCTTGCCGTAATCCATCAGACTTTTGCCCATTGAAAGACATTGCGTTTCTCCATTGTCGGAACTGATGGCAATCTGCCCTGAAAGCTGCTTTTTAGCAGCTTTTAGTTTTTTCTCGGAAAGAGGTTCCGTCTGGAGTTTCAGAAGCTGCTTCTCCACTTCCCTTATACATTTGTCGAGATTGTCCTTGTCGCAACCTATGCTGATTGCGACAACCCCCGTGTCCTCATACTGGGTGTAGGAGCATTCCACCCCATAGACCCAGCCATATTTCTCCCTGAGGGAGGAGTTGAGGATGGAATTGGATGCAGGACCACCTAAAATGTTGCACAGCAGCACGGTAGCAAATCTGTCTTCTTCAAAAAGGGAGGGGGCGAGAGCCCCGATTATGCAGTTTGCCTGATGGTTTCTCTTGTTGAGTTTCTTGAAAAACTGCCCGTTGCCCTTGAATACTTCCTTTTTCACTTCCTCTTCGCTGCCGGCCGTCCGGCTTTCTGTACCGAGAAATTCCCCGGCAAGTTTCCTGACAACTTTCTCAAGCGCCGCCTCATCATAGTCAGCCACGACACTGAAAGACATCTTTTCGGGCGTGAATTTCTCGCTTACAAAGCGCTTCAGCTCGTCACAGCTTATTTTTTTGACAGAAGAAGCCGTCCCGAGAATCGGACTGCTGAGCGGATGCCCCTTGAAGATAAGTTCTTCGAACTTGTCATATATATCCTCCGATGGACTGTCCTTGTAGGAATTGATTTCGTCAATTACAACCGATTTCTCCTTCTCGATTTCTTTCTCCGGGAATGATGCGGATGTTGCCAGCTCAAACAGCAGCGAAGCCGCCTTGTTCAAGTCTTCCTTGAGCACGGTTGCATGGAAAACGATTTCCTCCTTTGTCGTGAATGCGTTGAGCTCGCCTCCGAGCCTGTCAAGATAACTGTTTATCACAGAGGCACTTTTCTTATGTGTGCCCTTGAAAATAGTGTGTTCTGTGAAGTGGGCTATCCCGCTATGGAAGCCCTCCTCATCCCTTGTACCGCATTTGATGCTCAGTGCACAGTAAGCCACGGATGAACTGCTCCGCCTTACGGCATATTTCATCCCGCAATCTGCCTCTCCGCTAATCATAATTTTCTGGATAATGCAATTCTTTTCAAATCCTCCTGAAGGAAGACTGCTCCCATCTTCTTTGTTATCCTGTGCTTTTTGTAGAAAAACAGATCATGTGTTGAAGGGTCGATGAGCATCTTGTAACAGAATGAACCGTTTGACGGATTGGTCGGAGCAACGACATAACTTACAACAACTCCGTCTGCATGGTCGCTTATCAGCTGATCGGCATCATCGCAGTCCATCACCTCAAAGTTGCTGCCAAACAAAGACTTGAGATTGTTCTCGTCATAACCCTCCCCAAGGTCCTCTTCAGCGAAAACGAGTTTCTTGTCCTTTGCCTTGGACAGGTCTGAAACATAGCTTCCAAGACCGCTATAAGCATTCAGGTCGCTTTCCATGGATTTGAGAGCGTAGTTTTGAATTATGTCGATAAAAGCTCCCAGGAAAGCGAATTCTCTTCCTGAAGGAGAGTTTGCTGATGCCAGAGGGATGCTGACGATTTCCAGCATGTCTTCAAATCCGTTTTCTGCCTTTTCTCCTCCTTTCACCAGAGTAATGAATTGAATACCAGGTTCTTCCTCTTTTCTGAACTGTCCTTTGACCATAGTAAGGAAGTAGTAATCCTCGCTTGTTTTGATTTTGTCGAATTCTTCCAGGGTGCAGAATTCAAAAGGTGAGACCCTCCATCTGGCAGATACTTCTTCTTTGAGTGCTCCGTCCATAAATGGATTCCCATTGAGGACGACCTTGGTCGTTTTTTGGGTGAAATCCCCGATTTTGACCTTTTTTGTATTGATTTGAGCCTGTGCCCCCGCCATAGCCGGGAATATTGTTGCTGCTGCAATGATGCAGATTAATTTTGTCAATGTACTTGAGATTCTTTTCATGTTCATTATGTTTCCATTTCAAAAGCCCCGCAAAGATACAATTTCCTGACCAAACGTCCGAATTTTGTCATAAATATTGGCAATTTGGTAGGTACAGAAAGTATTTTGAGTACATTTGTAGATTATTGATTTTTCATATATATGTCAGATTATATAGTATCAGCGCGAAAATACCGTCCCGACTCGTTCGGCACCCTGATAGGGCAGGACAATATTGCCCGCACCCTCAAGAACTCGATTCTCAGGGGGCAGCTTGCCCATGCTTACCTTTTCTGCGGCCCCCGGGGCGTGGGAAAGACCACGACGGCCCGCATTTTTGCAAAAATGATAAACTGTTCCAATCCTTCTGAGGATATGGAACCATGCGGACAGTGCGAGTCCTGCATTTCATTTGCGGAAGGACGGTCCTACTGTATCCACGAACTTGATGCGGCGTCGAACAACGGTGTCGAGGACATCAAGAACCTGATGGACCAGGTGAGGATACCTCCGCAGGTCGGGAAATACAGCGTATATATAATAGATGAGGTGCACATGCTCTCGCAGGCAGCATTCAATGCCTTTCTCAAAACACTTGAGGAGCCGCCTGCACATGCAATCTTCATCCTTGCGACAACGGAAAAGCACAAAATTCTTCCGACCATCCTCTCCCGCTGCCAGACCTATGATTTCAACAGGATTACCGTTGACAACATCGTCCGCAACCTCAGGATGGTGGCTTCCAGCGAAAACATAACGATAGATGACGAGTCTCTTCATGTCATAGCGCACAAAGCAGACGGCGCTATGAGGGATGCTCTGACTATATTCGACCAGACAGTGGCATTCTGCGGTACCGACGTGAAGTACCAGGACGTGCTCCGCAACCTCAATGTGCTTGATTATGAATACAGTTTCTCACTTGTGGATGCTTTTCTCAGCGGGGATTATCCGAAGGCGCTGCTGACTTTCGACGAGATTCTGACCAAGGGTTTCAATGCGCTTCATTTCGTGGCGGCCCTGTCTTCGCATCTTCGTGACCTGATTGTGAGCAAGGGTGGAGGAATGGAGGCCCTTCTGGAGCTTCCCGAGTCCTTGAAGGCAAGATATCGTGAGCAGGCCTCAAGGTGTTCTCTCCCATTCCTTTATGAGGCTCTCGACACCACCACCAAGTGTGAGGCGGGCTACAGGGCAAGCGTCAATCCGCGCCTTCACATAGAATTTGCCCTGATGCGCCTCAGCTTCATCGCATCGAATGTCCTGAACGCTCAGCCTGTAGTACCTTCCGGCCAGCCATCTGCTGCTCAGCCTGCGCAACCTGCACAACCTGCACAACCCGCTCAGCCTGTCATGCAACCACAGTCAGCCGCTGCACAACCTACCCAACCTACCCAACCAGCCGCTGCACAGTCTGCACAACCTATCCAGCCTGCCGCAGCTCAGCCCGCCTCTGCCCAACCAGTTCAGGCCGCCTCTGCCCAGCTCGCCCAGCCGGAGGAACAGCAGCGCGAACGTCGTGCAAGGATTTCACGCTCAGGCGCTGCGACCATTTCGATGAAAGCCGTGATGGACAGCCCTGCTGCAGAATCAAAACCGGCAGAAGGAAATGCCACGGACGCCATCCCTTCAGATGACGAAATCCGGATGCTCTGGCAGAGACTTGCTGATACCTATTCCGACAAACCTCGTCTTTTCAGCATGCTTAAAAGCGCTGAACTTGAGATAGAAGAAAAAGAGGATGGAAAGACAATCACCTTCAGGGTGATGAACCAGGCTCAGAAAGACTGGGTGGAATCAAAGCTCCTTCACGATCTGGAAGGACGTTTCAGAAAGCTGGCCCTCTGCGTAAGGCTTTTCCTCAGGGTGTCCCTGGCTCCGGACGACCCTCAGGCGCCCAGGCAGGCTTACATGCCGGGGGAGCAGGCCAAGGAGCTGATTTCCAATAATGAACAAGTCAAGAACCTTGTCCAGGATCTCGGACTGGACATCAAGTAGAATCCGATAAACACAGAATTTTTATAAATGTAAAAATTTTTGATAGTATGAAACTCAGGTGTGAAAATCTGGTAAAGAAATATGGCCCGCGGACGGTGGTGAAAGGTGTGTCCATGGAAGTGGAACAGGGAGAGATTGTGGGATTTCTCGGCCCGAACGGTGCCGGCAAGACGACCAGTTTCTATATGATAACCGGTCTGATTGTTCCTAATGCCGGAAAGATTTTTCTCGACGACGAAGACATCACCTCGCTTCCGATGTTCAAACGTGCCCAGAAGGGAGTCGGCTATCTTGCCCAGGAAGCATCCGTTTTCAGGCACATGAGCGTTGAGGACAATATCATGTCCGTTATGGAAATGTCGAAGCAGTTCACCAAGGAGCAGAGGAAGGAACGCCTTGAGGAACTTCTCGATGAGTTCAACCTTCACAAGGTTCGCAAAAGCAAGGGAATCCAGCTTTCCGGCGGAGAGAGAAGGCGCTGTGAGATCGCCCGCGCCCTTGCCATAGACCCTAAGTTCATCCTTCTGGATGAGCCTTTTGCAGGTGTTGACCCGATTGCCGTCGAGGACATCCAGCACATCATCGCGAAGCTCAAATACAAGAATATCGGCGTGATTATCACCGACCACAATGTGGGTGAAACCCTCGCCATCATCGACCGCGCCTACCTCCTGTATGAAGGCAACATCCTCCAGAGCGGAACTCCTGAGGCCCTTGCCGCCGACGATGAGGTTCGTACCAAGTATCTTGGCTCCAACTTCGTCCTCAAACGCTCCACCGCCTTCGACAAATATGCTCAGTAATCCGTTCCTGTCATGTCGGATAAGGCCAAGGTCATTGTAGCCGCCTCCCAGCAACCCACAAGCCACATTTCCCCGGCTGTAGACAGCGTAGGGCAGACAGAAAATAATCAAAAAGGGCCGGAGAGAAATCTCTGGCCCTTTTTGAACTATAACCCTATTATTAACAACTAAACTAACTGACCAATTCTTTTTGCAATTCCTGTGCCAAACTATTCGATGCGTTCGACTTTCAAGTGCTGGATTTTGTAATTGTCATCGCTGAAATTCACGAATATCGTGACGAGGAACATTTCGCCTCCGGCATTCATCGTCCCGAGAGCATATTTCATGTTCGAGCGCCCGGCCTTGTGAGAAATTTCAAACGAACGCGGAGTGTAGGATTTGAAGAACGATTTCATAATCTGCCTGGCCTGGGTGCGGCTTGCATCGTTGGAGGAAGCGAAAATCGTAATCTCCAGATTGTCCGAAAACCATGCAGACAATTTATCAGCATCTCCAAGAGCCATGTATTTTGCAATCGGTTGGAACACATCGTAACTGCCATCCTGGGCCTTCAAGCCGACATTGCTCAAAAGCAGGACCGCAGCTGCCATGCTCCTCATCAAAAATCTTGTCATAAATATTTAAATGAAAACGGCTTCCTTTTTGCAAAATTCAAGCCATGGCACAATAACTTTTATTAACTTTGCAGAGATATGAAGATAACTCTTTTGACAGTCGGCAAGACCGACAGGGACTGGGTACGGCAGGGCCTGGAGATTTACCTCTCCAGACTCAGGCACTATATCAATTTCTCCATCGTCGAGATTCCGGAACTGAAGAATGTGTCCGCATTCACCAAAGACCAGATAAAGATCAAGGAAGGAACCCTGATACTGAAGAATATCCGTCCCGATGACGAAGTTATTCTTCTGGATGAGCATGGACGGGAGTTCAGGTCGGTGGAGTTTGCCTCGTTTCTCAGGGAAAGGACAGATTACGCCTCCCGTGACATGGTTTTTGTAATAGGCGGGGCGTATGGATTCAGCCAGGAAGTCTATCAGAGGGCAAATTCAAAGATTTCCCTCTCCAAAATGACGTTCTCCCACCAGATGGTCCGTGCGATATTCGCCGAACAGCTCTACAGAGCCTTTACCATAATAAGGGGTGAACCCTACCATCATGAATGAGTTTTATGACAGTCAGGAGTTTTATAAATAAGAGATTTACACTTGCCACGTTCATCACGGCACTCGTCCTTTTCATCCTCTCCCTTGCAGGAAATGATGCGGCAAACGATTCCACGAAGGTAGCCGAAAAATTCGGCCGCAGGGTATCCCGCAGGGTTGATCTGCTGGACAGGTATGTCGCCCGGGCCATGGAAACTCCTCAGTCAGAGTTGATAGACCTGGATGGTCTTCCGGATGACATGGTCATCTACCGCTATGTGAATGACTCCCTCCAGTCGTGGTGCAACCAGTTCTCTGTACTGAATGATGATGTTGCAAAAAGGCTTGTGTTTCAGAGACTTACCAATCTCAGAAGCCGTATCGTGTCTCCTTTGTCAGATGTTTCTGACTCCTTGTCGTACCTGAATCTCGGCCCGAAATGGTATCTTGTGAAGGCGGTTGACGGACAGAACAATGACAAGATAATAGCCGGTCTGGAAATAAAGAACAGGCTTGTCGATGAACTTGGAAAAACCGACAACGGAGTTAACCCGAAACTCAGGCTCTCTTCCAAATTTTCCCTCCTTCCAATAAACAACAGCGGGGGTACGGCGGTTCTGATAGACGGGAAACCCCTGTTCAAGATCATCACTGAATCCTGTGACCAGGTTACCCCATTCCTGGATAATTCCATCCTCCGATGGATTTCCCTTGCCTTTTTTGCCCTCGCTTCGATTCTGTTCCTTGCGACCCACAGGACGGTCAAGATCTATTTTGTGGTGATGTCCATGCTTTGTGCCCTCTTTATCATGTCCTATACCTGGGGTCTCCAGATAAGCAGCCATTCATCCATATTTTCCCCTACCATCTATGCCGATGGCCCGATATTCTCTTCACTGGGGGCCCTCCTTCTGGTGAACATTTTCATAACGGCCTTCAATTTCTGCACTTTCCTCATCAGGGGAAGAATCATGTCTTTCATCCGCAAGGATTCGGAACATCATAAAAGGAATGTGGCAATATACGGTCTTATGACTCTTGTCGCAGCCGTCGTCACCTTCATGTACACGCATTTCAGCCTTGAAAGCCTGTTGATGAATTCCAACATCAATCTTGAACTGTACAGGTGGACGGGTGGTGCCCGGTATTCTTTCCTGGTGTATCTCTCCTATACAGGCCTTCTTATGTGCATCCTTCTTCAGATTCAGACCCTGAGACCT
>CALZOR010000027.1 GCA_945827785.1 uncultured Bacteroidales bacterium
TCTACACACTGCATATCGTCGGCAGCGTCAGATGTGTATAAGAGACAGATAGAACCATATCCGGCTCCCCTTTTCCCGGTAAACACTTCAACCAGCGAAATCAAAGAGGGTTATGACCCGGAAAAAGCTAATTTCCAGGACGTTGTAATTGCCGGCCGCATAATGTCAAGAAGGATTATGGGTGCTGCATCATTCGGTGAAATCCAGGATGAGAAAGGACGTATCCAGGTCTATATCAACCGTGACGAAATCTGCCCGGGAGAGGACAAGACCATGTACAATACAGTATGGAAAAAGCTGCTGGACATCGGCGACATCGTAGGAATCAAGGGATTTGCCTTCATCACCAAGACCGGCCAGCTTTCAATCCATGCAAAGGAACTCACCCTTCTGAGCAAGTCTCTCCGCGTGCTTCCAATCGTGAAAGAGGCTGACGGAAAAGTGTTCGATGCATTCTCAGATCCTGAGCTCAAATACAGGCAGAGATATGTTGACCTTATCGTAAATCCTTCAGTAAGAGAGACTTTCATCAAGAGAAGCCAGATTATCGCAACAATGCGAGAGTATTTCAACGAGGCCGGCTGCCTTGAGGTTGAGACTCCGATTCTGCAAAGCATCCCGGGAGGAGCTGCGGCAAGGCCGTTCATCACCCACCACAATGCCCTCGACATCCCTCTTTACCTGAGGATTGCAAACGAGCTCTACCTCAAGAGACTCATCGTGGGCGGTTATCACGGAGTTTATGAGTTCGCCAAGGACTTCCGCAACGAGGGCATGGACAAAACCCACAATCCGGAATTCACCTGCATGGAAATCTATGTTGCATACAAGGACTATATATGGATGATGGAGTTCGTGGAGAAGATGCTTCAGAAGATTGCTCTCAAGGTCAACGGCACCACGACCGTGAAAATCGGCGAGCACGAGGTTGACTTCGGAGGAACCTTCCGCCGCCTGCCTATACTTGAGGCCATCAAGGAATATGCAGGGGTTGACGTAAAGGGAATGGACGAGGACCAGCTCCGCGAAACCTGCAAGAGGCTTCATGTCGAGATTGACCCTTCATTCGGCAAGGGCAAGCTCATCGATGCAATCTTCGGAGAATATTGCGAGGATAAGCTCATCCAGCCTACCTTCATTATCGACTACCCTGTCGAGATGTCGCCTCTTACCAAGAGACATCGCGAGGATCCTTCGCTGACCGAACGTTTCGAACTCTTCGTATGCGGCAAGGAGCTCGCAAATGCTTATTCCGAGCTGAACGACCCTATCGACCAGCTTGAGCGCTTTGAAGAGCAGGCCGCCCTCAAGAGCAAGGGTGACGACGAGGCAATGTTCATCGACTACGACTTCGTACGCGCACTCGAGTACGGCATGCCTCCTACATCCGGCCTCGGAATGGGCATCGACCGTCTGACCATGTTCATGACAGGACAGACAACCATCCAGGACGTGCTCTTCTTCCCTCAGATGCGTCCGAAGAACACTCTGTAAGACAATATCTTCTGACAGTCAATGAACAGAAGACACATATCCTTTCCAGCTGTGGCAATAGCTCTTCTTGCAGTTATCGCCACGCTGGCTTCATGTAAGCAGAAGACAGGAAGGAAACAAGTTGAAAAACAGCCTGTTGCAGTCGGTGTACAAACCGTTTCCAAAGTTGCCGTGGATGTTGTCTCGACTTATGTCGGAGAGGTTGTGGCATCCAGGACAGCCATCATTTCAGCACCCGGAAACGGAGTTGTTTCAGCAATGAACGCCGGGGTGGGAAGCAGTTTTGAGAAAGGTGCAATCCTTGCCGAAATCGAATCTGAAAACATCCGAAACACGCATGAGATTGCCATGGCAAACCTGCGCCAGGCCGAAGACGGATATGAAAGGATGCAGAAAGTCCACCAGAGCGGAACTGTTCCGCCTGTCAAGATGGTCGAGATGGAGACCAATCTTGCAAAAGCCCGCGCACTCGCAGCCTCCTCCGAGGCCTCTCTTGAGGATTGCCGCATCAAGGCGCCTTTCCGCGGGACTGTCTGTGACATTCTCGCCGAAGTCGGGGAAAACGTTGCTCCCGGGAGTCCTCTCATGAAGATAGCCGATGTATCTTCCCTTGAAATCAGCATCCATGTACCCGAAACCGAAATCGGGAAAATCACTACAGGCATGAAGGCCGAAGTTGAGATTCCGGCAATCGGGCGGAGCGGCCTCAGCGCAAAAGTCTCCTCCAAAGGAGTCATGGCGACGGCACTTTCACACACCTACCCATGCATTCTCAGCATAATAGGAGACAACTCCGGCCTCATGAGCGGAATGGTCTGCCGGGTGAGAATCATCCGCGACCGGAGCGTCGAGTCCATCATCGTCCCTTCCGATGCAATCGGCACGGACATGCAGGGACGTTTCGTTTGGACGGTCGAAGATGGCAGAGCGGTCAAGAAAACTGTCACTACAGGAGGTTACATTGCAGATGGGGTAACCATCACTGCCGGTCTTGAAGAAGGGGATGTCCTCATTGTCCGTGGCGGTGACAGAGTCAGCATCGGAATGAAGGTCAGGACGGAAGAAGTCAGATAGGGCATGAAAAATAACAACGGCTTCATACACAGCGTAATACGCTACCGGAGAATTATCTTCTTCCTGGTCAGTATCCTTGTTGTTTTCGGAATCTGGGGACTGCTCAACATCAACAAGGATGAGTTCCCGACTTTCGAAATCAAGGACGGACTGGTGGCAGGAGTGTATCCGGGAGCCACCGCAAAAGAAGTTGAAGAGCAGCTCACCCGCCCTCTGGAAGAGCTTATTTTCAAATTCCCTGAAGTCAAGCGTTCATCCTATTCCTACACTCAGGACGGAATCTGCTACATCTATGTAAACCTCGACTGCGAGCCTGAGGAGAAGAATGAAATCTGGGCAAAAATCAAGTTGAAACTCAATGCTTCGCGCATGCTTTTCCCCTCCGGAGTGCTTGCAATCCAGGTACTTGACGAATTCAGCAGCGTCTCTTCGATTCTGATTGCAATGGATTCCGACGACAAAAGCTATAACGAGCTGGAGCAGTACGCCTGCTCTCTGAAGGAAAGGCTGTATGAGATTCCCGAACTGGCAAACGTGACGATTCTCGGACAACAGAAGGAAGAAATTGCAGTCACCATCGACAAGGACAGGCTCTCTTCCTACGGCGTGAACTCCGCCATTATGACTCTGGACTACAAGAATGCAGTCCTGCAGACAATCAGCGGCCGTTTCAGGACCGATTACATCAGCGCTCCAATCCATATAGAAGGGAAACTTAGCATCGAGCAGGAAATCGGAGAGAGGGCAATCTGGTCAGATCCACAAGGCAGAACGCTCAGGCTCAAGGACATAGCGACGATTGAACGCCGCTACAAAGATCCGTCGTCAATTGTTAAATACAACGGACGCAATGCACTGGTGATTTCAGTCGAGATGCGCTCCGGAAACAATATCGTGGCTTTCGGAGAAAAAGTTGACAGGCTTCTCGAAGAATTCAAGGGAGAAATTCCGGAAAGCGTGCACCTTTCGAAAGTTTCCGACCAGCCGAAGGTTGTGGATTCCTCTGTTTGGTCTTTCCTCAGGGACCTTCTTGTTTCCATGCTGGTGGTCATCATCGTGATGCTCATGCTCTTCCCTATCAGGTCAGCTCTGATTGCATCCTCCGGAGTTCCTGTCTGCACGG
This sequence comes from uncultured Bacteroidales bacterium, assembly GCA_945827785.1. Taxonomy (GTDB): domain Bacteria; phylum Bacteroidota; class Bacteroidia; order Bacteroidales; family UBA932; genus Cryptobacteroides. The sequence goes on from CALZOR010000027.1 coordinate 3,692, forward strand.
CCGCCTCGATTGCCGTCATGTACATTCTGGGGATGGACCTTAATACCGTGACTCTCGCCGCCCTGATTGTGGTTCTGGGAATGATTGTGGACGACTCTGTCATCACGATGGACGGATATATGGACAAAATAGGCAAGGGATTCGGGAAAATAGATGCGGCTCAGGAGAGCATGAAAGAACTTTTTGTCCCGATGCTCCTTTCGACGGCCTCGATCAGCGCGATGTTCTTCCCGATGCTGGGCATCATTACAGACTATCTCGGAGACTTCGTGAGTATGTTCCCATGGATTATCGCCATTGCTCTGGGTGCGTCGCTGGTATATGCAGTATGTGTCGTTCCTTCGCTTGAAGTCATGTTCATAAAACCGCTTTCAGAGCAGAAGAAGGGCTGGTTTGCGCGCATCCAGGAGAAATTCTTCGATCTCATGCAGGGAGGTTATGAAGCCCTTCAGAAAATTTGCTTCCGTCATCCGGGGTGGACAGTAGGCTGCGCAGTGGCTTCCGTTGTGCTCGGAGGTTTTCTTTTCACCAAATTGAACATCCAGATGATGCCTATGGCTGCCAGGGAGTTTTTTGCAATTGAGGTTAATCTTTCACCCAACTCCACTCTGGCAGCGACACAGCAGGTAACAGACTCACTTGAAAAAATACTCCTTGCCGACAGGAGGATTACAAGCGTAACTTCATTCATCGGCACGGGAGCTCCCCGCTTTCATGCAACCTATGGTCCAAAAATTCCTTCCGAATCCTTTGCCCAAGTCATCGTCAACACGCGTGGTGCGAAAGCCACGGAAGCCGTGATTCGGGATTATGAAAAGAAATATGAATATTGGTTCCCCGAGGCCCAGATCAGATTCAAACAGCTTGATTATCAAGGAGTGACAGCTCCGGTAACCATAACATTCAAAGGAGATGGGATAGCCCGTGCAAGCGCTCTTGCAGACTCCTTGAAAGCCTTCATGCTTGCCGACATGGATGATTGCCTCAAGTGGATTCACTCCGACAGCGACCGCAGTATTTCCACAGTTTCAGTTGACCTGAACGAAGACGAGGCGACAAGACTCGGTGTGAACAGGGCCCTTATGTCGCTTTCTATTGCAAGTTCACTCGGCGGACAGACGGCGGCGAACATATGGGAGGGCGGAAAATCAATCCCAATCAACTTCTACAGCAGCGGAGTTGGGGCGGAAATGCAATACAATGACCTCGGCAACCTCAATATAACAACCTCGATACCAAATACTTCCGTGCCGCTCAGACAAATTGCCGACATAAGTCCGTCATGGCAGCCGGAAGGCATAGCCCACACTGGAGGAAAGCAGTCCATATCAATCTATGCCGACATGCGAAGCGGCAAGAGCCAGCCTGTTGCCATGAAAAGAATTGACAGATATGTCAAGGCTAACATATTGCCGAACCTGCCCGAGGGTATCGAGCTTGAGTACGGCGGCCTGTCCTCAACCAACAAGAAGGTGCTTCCGGAAATCGGCCTCACGCTGCTTTGTGCCATCATCGTACTGTTTGCCTTCCTGCTCTACCACTTCAAGAAAATACGCCTTTCAATCCTTACGATGGTCCTGAGCCTGCTCTGTCTTTTCGGAGCCTCGTTCGGGCTGTTCATCTTCTCGCTCGATTTCAGCATGACCGCAGTACTGGGCATAGTCAGCCTTATCGGAATCGTGGTACGAAACGGCATTCTGATGTTCGAGTTTGCAGAAACTCTGAGGAACGAGCAAGGATTAAGTGCAAAGCAGGCAGCCATGGAAGCAGGAAAAAGGAGGATGCGCCCGATTTTCCTGACCTCATGCACCACCGCCCTTGGCGTACTGCCGATGATTCTGAGCGGTGATGTGCTGTGGATGCCGATGGGTGTTGTGATATGTTTCGGGATTGTCCTGTCCATCGTCATGATAGTGGAGGTCATGCCGGTTTGTTACTGGTTGTTGTTCGCCAGAAGTGGCGCCGATAAGGATAAACTCTTGGATAGTATTGAAAATGAATAAATTATATATATTTATATTATCCGTCCTTGCTCCCCTGGGCGTCTTCGCCCAGGAAAAGGTATGTCTGTCCCTTGAGGACTGCCGTGAAATGGCTCTGATGAATGACCCTTATATAAGGAATTCACATCTGGACATACTTGCCGCCAAGGCTCAGAAGCAGGAGGTGCTTGCCGAATATTTCCCGAGCCTAAGGCTTCAGGGCTTCGGGTTCCGGGCTCTTCAGCCCATGATCAAGATCAATGCAGTCGATATTCTCGGGGACAATGAAACCGGACAGTTTGTTCAGGATGTGTTCGTGAAACTTTCCCAAAAAAACGGAACTGAACCGTATTTCACCACTCTTGAATACGGATATGGTGCCAATCTGACCCTGACACAGCCTCTGTATGCAGGAGGCAGGATAGTCAACGGAAACAGACTTGCAAGACTTGGCATTGAAGCCTCAAAGCTTAAAAGGGAGATTACCCTCCGCACAAAGAAGGAGGAGATCGGAAAGGCCTATTGGGAGATTGTGGCTCTTGAGCAGAAACGCAGCACTTTGAACAGCCTGGACTCCCTGCTGAGAGAACTTGAAAAGGATGTCGAAAGCGGACTGGACGCAGGAGTCCTCACCAACACCGACCTGCTTCAGATAAAGATGAAAAAGAATGAGCTGAAAACCGGTTCCATTCAGCTTGACGGGGGTATGAAACTCCTGAAAATGAATCTTTTCAATGCCATCGGGCAGCCATATCGTCTATTGAGAACATCTTCAGGTAGCGATGCTCCCTTTCTGGACGACATCACCTTGACAGACAGGCCGGACAGTCTGCTTCCTCCTGACAACTATTACATCAGCGAGGAGGAGATTGCAGCCGGAGTCCCTGAGAGAAGGCTGCTGGAACTCATGGTGGATTCCAAGAAACTTGAAAAGAAGATGGCGCTTGGCGAAGTACTACCGAGCATAGGACTGGGAGCATCATACGGCTATTCATACACGCTGAACGGCCGGGTCAACGGTATGGTGTTCGGTATAGCCTCAATCCCGATTACAGACTGGGGAAAGGCATCCAGAAAGCTGGAAAGGCTTGAATATCAAGTGGAAAAAGCTCAGAACGAAAGTCGCTATCTCAGATCGCAACTGCTCCTGCAGGCTCACCAGCTCTGGCTTGACCTGAACGTGGCATGGGAGAAGATGCAGGTGGCACAGGAAAATGTAGCCCTGGCGGAAGCTGCGGTACGGGACCTGATGGCCCGGTTCCATGCCGGGATGACAACTCTTTCCGAAGTACTTTCTGCCCAGGCAAAACTGAGCGAGGCTTCCGAGGGGCTTGTTGACAGCCGGATAGAATACAGCAAGGCATTGACAGAATATACCGGAAGAAAATGATACGGACAGAAACAATTACATCAGCACAGAATCCGCGCATCAAGGAACTGGTTCAGCTTCAGGAGAAATCCAGGGCAAGACGTGAAAAGGGGCTTTTCGTAGTGGAAGGCCGCAGGGAGTTTTCGCACTGTCTTCAGGCAGGCTTCAAGGCAAGGAGCCTGTTCGTCTGTCCTGAAATACTTGGCCAGGAAGATTACAGGAGCCTTGAGGAAATCGGTTGTCCGATAAACGAGATTCCGGCATTTCTCTACGAGAAAATTGCCTACAGGGGCGGCACGGAAGGAGTTATCGGAGTGATGGAATGCCGAAGCAACACCCTTGCCGACCTTCAATTGAAAGACAATCCGCTGGTCATCGTCCTGGAATCGGTTGAAAAACCCGGCAACCTTGGTGCCGTGCTGCGCAGTGCCGATGCAGCAGGGGCCGACGCAGTAATCGTATGCGACCCGCTCACGGACCTGTACAACCCGAATCTTATCCGTTCAAGCATAGGAGGCATCTTCACCGTCCAGGTAGCTGCGGCGACCTCTCAGGACACTATCAGCTGGCTGAAAGAGAGGAATATACGCATCCTGACAGCACAGCTCCAGGACTCTCTCCCCTACTACGACACCGACATGAAATGCGGCACGGCCATAGTTATGGGTACAGAGGCCACCGGACTGACTCCGATCTGGAGACAGGCTGCCGATGCCCACATCATGATTCCGATGCTGGGAAGACTCGACTCCCTGAATGTTTCAGTTTCTGCGGCCATCCTGCTCTATGAGGCTGTCAGACAACGTCAAGCCAAATAAAGGTAACTTTATGAAATTCGGACTAATCGGAGACCCTATCGCCCATTCTCTCAGCCCGGCGCTTTTCAAGGCGGGTTACAACGGGCGCTGGGCCTATGACCTTATAGAAGGAAGTGATTTCGAAAACTCTTTCCAAAGGTTCATGAAGGAATACCAGGGAATCAATGTCACTGCTCCTTTCAAGGAAATGGCCTTTGCCAGGGCGGACATTCTTTCTGAAGAATGCCGTCTTATCGGAGCTGCAAACATACTTGTCAAGACCTCTGACGGAGTGCTTGCCTGCAATTCGGACTTTCTGGGTGTCAGGCGCTGGCTTCAGGAGGTTGGTGCAGGTGATGGTTCTGCTGTTCTGATTGCAGGATGCGGAGGGGCCGGCAAGGCAGCGGCTTTTGCCTGCGCCACGCTCGGCTGCAAAACCGTGCTGATGAACCGTGACAGGAGCAAGGCGGAAAGCATTGCTTCAAAAGCAGGCGGCAAATTGAATTTCGAGGTGGCGGATCTGGATGATTTCTCGGAAGTTCTCAAAGAAAGCGATATCCTCATCTACAACATACCCTCCGCGATTCCGGCTCTTTCAGGTCTGAAGCCCGAGGATTTCAAGCCGGGTGCCCTGGTTCTTGAAGCGAACTACAGGAATCCGTCTTTCAGTAGCGAACTCATTGATACGATGAAAGATGCACCCGCGAGATATGTGAGCGGAAGAATATGGCTGCTGTACCAGGCTCTGACGGGTTATGAAATTTTTACAGGAGAACTGCCCGATTTAGGGAGGATGTCTGCTTGTATATAAGAAATAATGACTAACTTGCAGAGTTTTTGGGCGCATGCCCGGTATAGTTACAACTAACAACAAATCATTATGTCACTGAACAAAGTAATGCTGATCGGTAACGTTGGACGAGACCCTGAAGTACGTTACCTCGAAGGAAATTCGCCGAATGCCAAAGTGGCTACATTCACTCTTGCCACCACGGAAAGATACAGGGACAGGAACGGAGAACTTCGTGAGAACACGGAGTGGCACAATATCGTGGCCTGGAGAAACAATGCCGACGTTGCTGAAAAATTTGTAAGAAAAGGCACCCAGCTGTATATCGAGGGCCGTCTGCGCACCAGAAGCTGGGACGACCAGAGCGGCAACAAGAGGTACACCACGGAAGTAATCTGCGATACCCTCCAGCTTCTCGGCAAGAGGTCCGACAACCCTGCAACACAACAGGGCGGATATGCATCTCAAACAGCTTATGCACCGGCTCAGCAGGGTTATGCACCAGCTCAGCAGGGTTATGCACCAGCTCAGCAGGGTTATGCACCGGCACAGCAGGCTCCGGTTCAGGGGGGATATCCGGCAGCACAGCCGCCATACCAGCAGCCGGCACAGCCGGTTCCGACCAAGCCAGCAGTGGATGATGCTCCGGACGACGACCTTCCATTTTAGTCTTATCCATCAATATCACCGGTCATAGGCTATAAAAATACAAATATCATATAACCAATAATTTAAGTATGAAACTAGATGTAGTACTCGGCCTCCAGTGGGGCGATGAAGGAAAAGGTAAAATCGTTGACGTGCTTGCAGGCAACTACCCTGTCGTTGCACGTTTCCAGGGAGGCCCGAATGCAGGCCACTCGCTTCATTTCGAAGGCAAGAGTTTCGTTCTGAGAAGTGTGCCATCCGGCATTTTCAGACCAGATGCTATCAACATCGTCGGTAACGGAGTTGTTCTCGACCCGATTACCTTCAAAGGAGAATGCGACAATATCGCCAAAACAGGTATTCCTGTGACTGAGAGAATCGTGATTGCCAAAAAGGCTCATCTCATCCTCCCGACACACAGGCTTCTGGATGCGGCAAACGAAGCTGCCATGGGCAAAGGCAAGATTGGCTCAACCCTCAAGGGCATCGGCCCTACCTACACTGACAAGGTAAGCCGCAACGGTCTGAGAGTCGGCGACATCCTCGCTCCGGACTTCGCTGACAGATTTGCAAAGCTGAAAGCAAAACATGTGAAGACCCTCAGCCAGATGGGCTTTGAGTGCGATCCCGATGCGGAGGAGGCTGCATTCATGGAAGCAGTCGAATTCCTGAAGAAATTCAAGCTCGTCAACTGCGAATACTATGTCAACGACCTTCTCAAGACCCAGGACATCCTTGCAGAAGGCGCCCAGGGCTCTATGCTTGACATCGACTACGGTTCCTATCCGTTCGTGACTTCATCCTCAACAGCCTGCGCAGGTGCCTGCATCGGCCTCGGTGTCAATCCTCACAATATCGGCCATGTCTATGGCATCTTCAAAGCATATTGCACAAGGGTGGGCAGCGGTCCTTTCCCTACCGAACTCTTCGATGAGACCGGTGAGAAACTCCGCAAGATAGGAAACGAGTTCGGAGCCGTTACAGGCAGACCGCGCCGCTGCGGCTGGCTCGACCTTGTAGCCCTCAAATATGCAGTGATGATTAGCGGAGTAACCGACCTCATCATGATGAAGTCAGACTGCCTCGACACCTTCGAGACAATCAAGGTCTGCACCTCATACATTGTTGACGGAGAGCCTTCAAACGAATGGCCTTTCGACACCTTCGCAGACATTCAGCCGGTCTATACCGAATTCAAAGGTTGGAACACCGACCTGAGCGGTATCCGTAACGAAGACGAACTTCCAAAGGAGTTCAAGGACTACATCGCCTTCATGGAGAATTTCCTCGGCGTTCCGATCAAGATTATCTCCCTCGGACCTGACCGCGAAGCCACCATCATGCGCTAAAGCCAATTTCAAAAGTTCAAGTCAACGCTTTTGCAAAAATCATCGCTGACATCAAATACGAAGAGCCGCCCCGGATGGGACGGCTCTTCGTATTTGATGAACATCTTCTAGAGATCTGCGAGATTCTTCTGCATGTCGGAAGAAGGAGCAACCAGGATTTCCTGGAACTCTTTCTGACCGGTTCCTGCAGGAATCGGATGTCCGCAGATGACGTTCTCCTTAAGACCTTCGAGAGTGTCGACACGGCCACGGATTGCAGCCTCGCTGAGCACCTTGGTAGTCTCCTGGAAGGAAGCAGCCGAGATGAAGCTGTTGGTCTTCAAAGCGGCCCTTGTGATACCCTGGAGCACCTGGCTGCCTGTTGCAGGCTTAGCCTCACGAAGAACCATCATCTTCAGACCCTGGCGGTCAAGTGAAGAATTCTCGCCGCGCATCTCCCTTGCGGTGATGATGTCGCCCTCTGAATACTTCTGCGAGTCACCCGGCTCAACGACATAGAACTTACCGTAAATATTGTCGTTGACATCCATGAACTGCCACTTGTCAACAAGCTCCTCAGGAAGGAACTCGGTGTCGCCCGGATCGTTGATCTGAACCTTGCGCATCATCTGACGTACGATGATTTCGAAGTGCTTGTCATTGATCTTCACACCCTGGAGACGGTAAACCTCCTGAATCTCATTCACGATATACTCCTGAACCTTGATAGGACCAAGGATAGTGAGGATGTCGGTAGGAGAAACGGCACCATCCGAAAGCCTCATTCCTGCCTTCACATAGTCGTTCTCCTGAACGAGAATCTGCTTGGTAAGAGGTACGAGGTAGTGTTTCTCGACACCGGACTTGTTCTTGATGATGATTTCCCTGTTACCCCTCTTGACCTTGCCCATAATAACCTCACCATTGATTTCAGAAACAATTGCAGGGTTGGATGGGTTACGGGCCTCGAAGAGCTCTGTAACTCGAGGGAGACCTCCTGTGATATCGGATGACTTACCGATTGCACGTGGAATCTTGATGATGATGTCTCCGACCTTGACATTGTCGCCGTCTTCAACCATAACGTGAGCGCCAACAGGCAGGTTGTACTGTTTCTTGGTCTCTCCGTTCTCATCAACGATATGGATAGTAGGGTTCTTCGACTTGTCACGTGACTCGATGATGACCTTGTCTCTGTTGAGAGAGTACTCGTCAGCCATCTCCTCGCGGAATGTAACGCCGTCGATCATGCTGTCAAAGCGTACAGTACCGGCAGTCTCGATGATGGTGATTGCGTTATAAGCATCCCACTCGCAGATGAGGTCGCCTTTGACAACCTTGTCACCATCCTTCTTGTAGAGGACTGAGCCGTAAGGCACGTCATACTGAGAGAATGTGATTCCGGTGTTTTCGTCAACGATACGGACCTCGGTGGTACGGCTGACAACGACATCGCTGACAACACCGTCATCCGAGATTCTCTCGATAGTCCTGAGCTCCTCGAATTCGAGTTTACCGTTATATTTTGAAGTAATCGAGCTGTCCGCAGCTGTACTTGAAGCTGTACCTCCGACGTGGAATGTACGAAGTGTAAGCTGGGTACCAGGCTCACCGATTGACTGTGCAGCGATGACTCCGACAACTTCACCCTTCTCAACCATCCTGCCTGAAGCAAGGTTACGTCCGTAGCATTTTGCGCAGACACCTTTACGTGACTCACAAGTAAGCACTGAACGGATTTCAACCTGCTCGATAGGAAGGCTTTCGATAAGGTTTGCAATGTCCTCTGTAATCTCCTCGCCAGCAGGAATGATAAGCTCGCCTGTAAGCGGGTTGAATACATCGTGTACGGAAGTACGTCCGAGAATTCTCTCTCCGAGAGACTCGACAACCTCATCCTTGCTCTTGATGGCAGTTGCGATAAGACCTCTGAGCGTACCGCAGTCCTCCTCGTTGATGATAACGTCATGCGATACATCGACAAGACGACGGGTAAGGTAACCTGCATCGGCAGTCTTGAGCGCCGTATCGGCAAGACCCTTACGTGCACCGTGGGTTGAGATGAAGTACTCGAGCACTGACATACCCTCCTTAAGGTTGGAGATAATAGGGTTCTCGATAATCTCAGCTCCCTGGCCACCGGATTTCTGAGGCTTCGCCATAAGTCCACGCATACCGCAGAGCTGTTTGATCTGCTGTGTTGAACCACGGGCTCCCGAATCCAGCATCATGTACACAGGGTTGAATCCCTGCTGGTCGCTCGAAATCTGTTTCTCGACGATACCTGTAATCTGGTTGTCGATTGAAGACCAGAGGTCGATGACCTTGTTGTAACGCTCGTTGTTGGTGATGAAACCCATTGAGAAGTTTGACTTGATGTCCTCAACGGTCTTGTATCCGTTCTCAATGAGGGATTTCTTCTCCTCAGGGATGATGACATCGCCCAGGTTGAATGAAAGTCCTCCCTCGAACGCCTTGCGGTAACCGAGGTTCTTGATATCATCAAGGAACTGCGCTGTGCGTGCAACTCCCGTATATTTGATTACATTCGAGATAATCTTGCGGAGAGATTTCTTTCCGAGGATTTCATTGATGTAAGGTACCTCAACCGGAACGAGCTGGTTGACAATAATCCTTCCCGGAGTGGTCTCAACCATCTGAGTTCCCTCTTCCGGATTCTGCTTGTTCTTCGGAAGCCTTACAAATATCTTCGCATGAATGTCAACAGCCTTCTCATTGAGGGCGATGATGACCTCTTCCGGTCCGTAGAATTTCATTCCCTCTCCCTTTGCACCAGGTCTGATCTTGGTGATGTAGTACAGACCGAGCACCATGTCCTGTGAAGGGACAGTGATAGGAGTACCGTTCGCAGGGTTGAGGATGTTGTGCGAACCGAGCATGAGGAGCTGTGCCTCGAGGATGGCTGCATTTCCGAGCGGAAGGTGAACCGCCATCTGGTCACCGTCGAAGTCCGCGTTGAATGCGGTACAAGCAAGCGGATGGAGCTGGATTGCCTTACCCTCGATCATCTTAGGCTGGAAGGCCTGGATACCGAGCCTGTGAAGTGTAGGGGCACGGTTCAAAAGTACCGGATGGCCCTTCATCACATTCTCAAGGATATCCCAGATGACTGCATCCTTTCTGTCAACGATCTTCTTCGCAGATTTAACGGTCTTTACAATTCCGCGCTCAATCAGTTTCCTTATGATGAACGGTTTGTAAAGCTCGGCTGCCATGAATTTAGGAAGACCGCACTCATGCATGTTGAGCTCAGGACCTACGACGATGACCGAACGTGCAGAATAGTCGACACGTTTACCGAGGAGGTTCTGACGGAAGCGTCCCTGTTTACCTTTCAAGCTGTCTGACAACGACTTGAGAGTCCTGTTAGCCTCGCTCTTGACTGCATTTGACTTCTTCGAGTTGTCGAAGAGTGAGTCAACTGCCTCCTGAAGCATACGTTTCTCGTTGCGGAGGATGACTTCCGGAGCCTTGATTTCGATGAGCCTCTTGAGACGGTTGTTACGGATGATAACCCTTCTGTAGAGGTCATTGAGGTCCGAGGTAGCAAAACGGCCTCCGTCAAGCGGAACGAGAGGACGAAGATCCGGCGGAATCACAGGAATGACCTTGAGGATCATCCACTCAGGACGGTTGATTCCCTTTGACTCCTGGAACCATTTCACGATGCTGAGCCTCTTGAGGGCTTCAGCCTTGCGCTGCTGTGAAGTCTCCGTGAGCATCTTCTGACGCAATTCCCTTGCAAGGGCATCGATGTCGATTTCCTTGAGAAGGTCATAGATGGCCTCTGCACCCATACCTGCGACGAACTTGTCAGGGTCGTCAGCTGGCATGTTGTACTGCTCAGGATGCATTGAGTAATACTCAAGATACTCATCCTCTGAAAGGAGGTCAAGTTTCTGGAAATCAGATGCACCAGGACGCACTACGATATATTTCTCATAGTAGATTACAGCCTCCAGCTTCTTTGCTGCAATTCCCAGAAGAGCAGCAATCTTGTTTGGAGCTGACTTGAAGTACCAGATATGAGCTACAGGAACAGTGAGTTCAATGTGACCCATCCTCTCCCTGCGGACCTTCTTCTCAGTTACCTCGACACCGCACCTGTCGCAGACGATACCCCTGTAACGGATTCTCTTGTACTTTCCGCAGTGGCACTCGTAGTCTTTGGTCGGACCGAAGATTTTCTCGCAGAACAGACCGTCCCTTTCAGGCTTGTATGTCCTGTAGTTGACGGTTTCCGGCTTCAAGACCTCGCCGGAAGACCTTTCCTTTATGTCTTCCGGTGAAGCGAGAGCTATGCTGATTCTTTCGAAATTGCTTTTAACCTTGTTTTCTTTATTAAAAGTCGGCATATTTCTAAAATTTCAATTGTCAGTAATTAGTCCAAAGTAACTTTCAGTCCAAGACCTCTAAGTTCGTGAAGCAGAACGTTGAGTGACTCAGGGATGCCCGGTGTAGGCATGAGGTCACCTTTGACGATTGCCTCGTAAGCTTTGGATCTTCCTGTAACGTCATCTGATTTGACAGTAAGGATTTCCTGGAGGACGTTCGATGCTCCGAATGCCTCAAGTGCCCAAACCTCCATCTCTCCGAAACGCTGGCCTCCGAACTGTGCTTTACCACCGAGAGGCTGCTGAGTGATGAGAGAGTAAGGACCGATTGAACGCGCATGCATCTTGTCGTCAACCATGTGTCCAAGCTTGATCATATAGATGACACCGACTGTCGCAGGCTGGTCGAACCAGTCACCTGTACCTCCGTCACGGAGATAAGTCTTACCATATCTTGGAAGTCCGGCCTTATCAGTGTACTCGCAGATGCTGTCAAGAGTTGCACCATCGAAGATAGGTGTGCTGAACTTGAGTCCGAGCTCTTCGCCGGCCCAGCCAAGAACAGTTTCATAAATCTGTCCGAGGTTCATACGTGAAGGCACGCCAAGAGGGTTAAGCACGATATCGACAGGTGTTCCGTCTGCAAGGAAAGGCATATCCTCGTCCCTTACGACCTTGGCAACGATACCCTTGTTACCGTGGCGTCCTGCCATCTTGTCACCGACTCTGATCTTTCTCTTCTTGGCAACATAGACCTTGGCAAGCTGCATGACTCCATTAGGGAGTTCATCGCCGACCTTGATCTTGTCAAGAATCCTCTTGTACCTTGCTGCCTCTTCCTTGTAGGCTATGCGGTAGTTGTTGATCAGATCCCTGATAAGGGCATTGGTATTCTTGTCATTGGTCCACTTGGCCGTACTGATGTTCTCATAGTCGATCATCTTCATGTCGGCAGCTGTGATATCCTTGCCTTTGGCAATGATTTCAACGCCATAAAGGTCGCTTATACCGGCACTCTTCTTGCCCTGAACCAAGACAGCAAGCTTGTCAAGGAATCTTGCCCTGAGCTGCTCGGCCTTTGCATTGAATTCCTCCTCTGCCTTTTCAGTCTTGACCTTCTGGTCTCCCTTTGCACCCTTGCGGCCGCTTTCCTTGGCAACCTTTGAGTAAAGGGCAGTGTTGATGACCGTTCCGCTGAGGGAAGGGGTTGCCTTGAGGGAAGCATCCTTCACGTCACCGGCCTTGTCGCCGAAGATTGCGCGGAGGAGTTTCTCTTCCGGTGACGGGTCGCTTTCTCCCTTTGGAGTAATCTTTCCGATCATGATATCACCCGGATCAATATGGGCACCGATGCGGATGATACCGTTCTCATCGAGGTTCTTTGTAGCATCTTCGCTGACATTCGGGATATCCGAAGTAAGTTCCTCCATACCTCTCTTGGTGTCACGAACTTCGGTGATGTACTCGTCCACGTGAACTGAGGTAAGGATATCCCAGCGAATCATGCGCTCTGAAATAACGATAGCGTCCTCATAGTTATAACCCTTCCAAGGCATGAATGCCACCTTGAGGTTCCTTCCGAGAGCAAGTTCACCGTTCTGGGTTGCATAACCTTCGGTGAGAATCTGACCAGGCTCAACGATATCGCCCTTGCGAACAATAGGTTTGAGCAGGATGGTAGTGCTCTGGTTGGTCCTTCTATATATAGGAAGCTGGTAAACTGTCACGTCAGGTGAGAAGCTTACAAACTTCTCATCATCAGTACGGTCATACCTGACATGGATTTCCTTGGCATCCACATATACTACCTCACCTCTGCGCTCTGCCCTCACCTGTGTCCTTGAATCCAGACAGACTCTCTCCTCAAGACCGGTACCCACGATAGGAGACTCTGGGTTGAGAAGCGGAACTGCCTGACGCATCATGTTGGCGCCCATCAATGCACGGTGCGCATCATCATGCTCGAGGAACGGGATAAGCGAAGCAGCGACAGATGCTATCTGGTTAGGAGCCACGTCCATGTAGTTCACCTCTTCTTTGGTAACCACAGGGAAGTCTGCGCCATAACGGCACTGAATCCTGTCTTCGAGGATATTACCTTCTTCATCCATCTTCACCTTTGCAAGTGAAACCATCTGGTCTTCCTCCTCCTCTGCACTCATGTACATCCATCCGTCTGAGCTCAGATTGACCTTTCCATTCTCAACCTTGCGGTAAGGAGTCTCGATGAATCCGAGGTCGTTGATGCGCGCATAGACGCAAAGTGAAGAAATAAGACCGATGTTCGGACCCTCAGGGGTCTCGATTGGACAAAGACGGCCATAATGGGTATAGTGTACGTCTCGCACCTCGAATCCTGCACGGTCTCTTGAAAGTCCGCCCGGGCCGAGCGCTGAAAGACGACGTTTGTGAGTCATTTCGGACAGAGGGTTGGTCTGGTCCATGAACTGTGAGAGCTGGCTTGTCCCGAAGAATGAGTTGATCACTGAAGAAAGGGTCTTCGCATTGATCAGGTCGGTCGGAGCGAACTGCTCGCTGTCGCGTACATTCATTCTCTCGCGGATGGTGCGGGCCATACGGGAAAGACCTACGCTGAACTGGTTTGCAAGCTGCTCACCTACAGTTCTGATTCGCCTGTTGCTGAGGTGGTCGATATCATCCACGACAGCCTTTGAGTTGATAAGCTGAATCAGGTATTTGATGATTTCGATGATGTCTGTATTGGTAAGGACTCTGGTGTTCTCATCAATTGAAAGATTGAGTTTCTTGTTGAGTCTGTAACGTCCTACATCTCCGAGATCATATCTCTTGTCTGAGAAGAAGAGCTTGTCAATCACATCCCTTGCAGTTGCCTCATCAGGTGGTTCTGAGTTGCGGAGCTGTTTGTAGATGTAGTTGATAGCCTCTGTTTCAGTATTTGTTGTATCCTTCTGGAGAGTGTTGTAGATGATGGCGTATTCATTTACATTCGCCTCATCTTTCTGAAGAAGAATGGTTTTTACATCTGTATCTGAGAGCTTCTCGATTGTTTCCTCGTTGAGGATCTCACCTCTTTCAACAATCGGCTTGGTTCTTTCCACAGGGATGACCTCTCCTGTATCTTCATCCACGAAATCCTCAATCCAAGTCTTGAGTACTTTGGCTGCAAGCTTGCGTCCCTCGTTTGCCTTAAGGTTTTCAGGAGTTGCTTCGATCTCGTCTGCGAGTCCGAAGATGTCGATGATATCCTTGTCGCCGTTGAATCCAATGGCCCTGAGGAGGGTTGTTACAGGCAATTTCTTCTTGCGGTCGATGTAAGCATACATGACATTGTTGATGTCAGTAGCGAACTCAATCCATGATCCCTTGAAAGGAATGATTCTCGCAGAGTAGAGCTTTGTACCATTTGCATGGAGACTCTGTCCGAAGAACACGCCGGGAGACCTGTGAAGCTGTGATACGATAATACGTTCTGATCCGTTGATAACGAATGTACCGGCAGGTGTCATGTAAGGGATGTTGCCAAGGTACACGTCCTGGACTTTGGTGTCAAAGTCCTCATGCTCAGGATCGCTGCATGAAAGGCGGAGTTTTGCCTTCAGAGGAACATTGTATGTCAGTCCTCTCTCAAGACACTCATCAATCGAATACTGCGGAGGATCAATGAAATAGTCGATGAACTCGAGCTTGTAGTTGTTCCTGGTATCTTCGATTGGGAATATCTCCTGGAATACCTGATACAGGCCCTCATTTCCCCTGTTCTCAGGGGTTGTGTCCAGCTGGAAGAAATCCCTGAAGGACTTCAACTGGACCTCGAGAAGGTCTGGATACTCGAGGAGAATTTTTGATGATGCGAATGAAACTCGCTGATTTTTAGTCTTTTGTGACATCTTTCTGCCTTTGGATATAGAGAAAAACTTTATTACGACAAAAAGGTTTAGAGCCTGTTGGCCCTAAACCCGAATTGTTTTCCCATCAGAGGGGAAGGGGAGAAGTTATTTAATCTCAACTTCTGCGCCTGCCTCTTCGAGGGCAGCTTTAAGAGCCTCAGCCTCAGCCTTAGAAACTTTCTCTTTAACTGCTACTGGAGCCTTGTCAACGATGTCCTTAGCCTCTTTAAGTCCGAGACCTGTAGCCTCTTTAACAGCCTTTACAACGCCAAGTTTAGCCTGGCCAGCTGATTTGAGGATAACGTCGAACTCAGTCTGCTCTGCTGCTGCGGCTGCGCCCTCAGCTGCTGGAGCTGCTACTGCAACTGCTGCTGCAGCTGGCTCAATACCATACTCCTCTTTGAGGATGTTAGCGAGTTCCTGAACATCTTTTACAGTAAGGTTAACCAACTCTTCTGCAAGTGCTTTAATATCTGCCATAATTGTAACTATTTAAATTGTTATTGTTTATTCTTTTTCTGAAAGGGTTTTTACGAGGCCTGCAATAGTCTGTGGACCACCATTCTGGAGGGCAGAGATAACATTGCGGGCTGGAGCCTGGAGAAGGGCAACGATGTCGGCGATGAGTTCCTCGCGTGACTTGATGTTGCAGAGCTCTCCGAGTTTGTCAGCTCCTACGAAAGCACACTCCTGAACGTAAGCAGCTTTGAGAACAGGTTTCTCAGAACCGGCGTCGTTGAACTTCTTGATAAGTTTTGCAGGAGCATTTGCAGTCTCGCAATACATGATTGCTGTAGGACCTTCAAGTGCAGGATATACCTGTGCAACTTCCTCGCTGTTGAGAGCTTCAAGAGCCTTGTGGAAAAGAGTATTCTTTACAACAACAAGCTTGATGTTCTTCTCAAAGCACTCACGACGGAGTTTTGAAGTATTTTCAGCATTGAGTCCAGAGATATCGGTAATGTAGAAATTAGGAGTCTCTGCGAGCTGTGCTGAGATTGATTCAAGTATCTGGGCTTTTTCTTCTTTTCTCATAACATTGAATTTTATTACTCAGCGCTGCCGATTGATTTAACATCTACACTAATACCCGGGCTCATAGTGCTGCAGATTGAAACTGCTTTCATATAAGTACCCTTCAAAGTCTGAGGTTTCAGCTTGAGGATTGCATTGATAAGCTCAGATGCGTTCTCAAAAATCTGTTTGCCAGTGAAAGAAACCTTTCCGATAGCTGCATGGACAATACCTGTCTTGTCAACTTTGAAGTCAATCTTTCCGGCCTTAACCTCTTTGACTGCATTTCCGATTTCCATAGTCACTGTACCGGTCTTAGGGTTAGGCATGAGTCCTCTCGGACCGAGAATCCTACCGATAGCACCGACTTTAGCCATGACAGAAGGTGTACAGATAATGACGTCAACGTCAGTCCAGCCACCTTTGATCTTCTCAATATACTCGTCAAGACCAACATAATCAGCACCAGCCTCTTTTGCCTCGTTCTCCTTGTCAGGAGTACAGAGAACAAGCACACGTGTCTGCTTACCTGTTCCGTTAGGGAGGGTTACGACACCACGTACCATCTGGTTAGCTTTTCTTGGGTCAACTCCGAGGTTTATATGAAGCTCTACTGAAGCATCGAATTTGGTGAAAGTAATTTCTTTCACGAGATCACATGCATCAGAAAGCTTGTACTGCGCATCTGCATCGTATTTTGCGATGACCAGTTTCTGGTTTTTTGTCAGTTTACTCATTTTGCGTGTGATTTTTAGATGTCAGCAGGGAACTCGCCCTCGACTTTGATACCCATACTTCTCGCTGTACCAGCGACCATTGACATTGCTGATTTGAGAGTGAATGCATTCATGTCCGGCATTTTGCTCTCAGCGATTGCCTTTACCTGATCCCAGGTGATGCTGGCAACCTTTTTTCTGTTAGGCTCTGCAGATCCGGAAGAAATCTTTGCAGCTTCTTTGAGCTGAACTGCTACAGGCGGCTGCTTAACTACGAATGAGAAAGACTTGTCGCTGTAAACAGTGATCACAACCGGAAGCACTTTACCTGCGCTTTCCTGAGTGCGGGCATTGAACTGCTTGCAGAAATCCATGATGTTCAGACCCTTTGAACCGAGTGCCGGTCCAACTGGAGGTGATGGATTGGCTGCGCCGCCTTTAATCTGGAGTTTAATAAATCCAGTAACTTCTTTTGCCATAATTTTGATTATTCTTTAGTTACTTGAGTAAAGTTGAGTTCCAAAAGTGTCTTACGTCCGAAGATCATGACCATAACCTTAAGTTTGCTCCTGTCTTCTACGATTTCCTCTACAGTACCGTCAAAGCCATTGAAAGGACCGTCAGTAATCTTGACTGCCTCACCGACCTTGTAATCTACTACAGTTTCGCCTTCGCTTACAGCAATCTCATCCTGCTCTCCAAGGATTCTCCTGACTTCATCGTCGCGGAGAGGAATAGGAAGTTTCTCTTCCTGAACCTTGTTGTCACCTCTTTTGATGTCACGTTTCTCTGTAAGGAATCCTGACATGTGAGGGACTTCGTTACGGATGATGTACTGCAATTCTCCGGTGAGTTCTGCCTCAATCAGCACATAACCCGGATAGAAAAGACGCTCTGTACAGATACGCTTTCCGTCACGGATTCTGTAAACTTTTTCAGTCGGAACAAGGACCTGAGAAACCAGATCCTGAAGGCCACATCTTTCAATCTCTTTTTCGAGATACTCTTTGGCTTTCTTCTCTTTTCCACCTGCTGCTCTCAGCACATACCATTTTTTACTGCTCTCGCTCATAAACACGGTAATTTTACAAAGTGTAAATAGCTGTCATCAGATGTTGGAAACAGAAGTCAATCGCGAAGATGACAACAGCCAAGATAACAGAAGCCACCATCACGAGGATAGCGGAATTTGTCAACTTGTCCCAGCTTGGCCAGGAAACTTTCTTTGTCAGCTCTGCGTATGACTCTTTCAGATAGTTGATAAACTTTCTCATCTTTACATTTAATGGACGCTGCAGAATTGGAAGCGGTTGCAGCATCTGTTAAACATTACCAAATCGTAACCTTTGATATTTTTGGCAGGGGAACCAGGATTCGAACCCAGACTAAAGGTTTTGGAGACCTCTGTACTACCCTTATACTATTCCCCTAAAAAAGTGGGTGTCCGAAGGCACCCACTTGACTATTGGGCAATTATTACTCAAGAATCTTTGTAACCTGACCTGCACCAACTGTACGTCCACCCTCGCGGATAGCGAACTGGAGTCCCTCGTTGATAGCTACAGGGTAGATGAGCTCTACAGTGATAGTAACGTTATCACCAGGCATTACCATCTCTACACCCTCTGGAAGAGAGATCTCTCCTGTGATGTCAAGAGTACGGATGAAGAACTGAGGACGGTAGTGGTTGTGGAATGGAGTATGACGACCACCTTCGTCTTTCTTGAGAACGTAGATCTCAGCCTGGAATTTCTGGTGAGGATGAATAGTACCAGGTTTAGCAAGTACCTGACCTCTCTTGATTTCCTTCTTGTCGATACCACGGAGGAGGAGACCAAC
>CALZOR010000028.1 GCA_945827785.1 uncultured Bacteroidales bacterium
ATTACAATAGCATTTTAAATTTTTTATAAGTTTTTTTTCATCATCTTTGTGTTCCGAATTTGAAAAAGAGGCTAAAACAAGATTTACACGCGAATATAGTTAAAACATGTCCCAGGAAAGACACATATCAGTATGGAACAACTGTCTGAATTTCATCAGGCAGAATATCGAGCCGCAGCAGTACGATGTCTGGTTCAAGCCGATTGTTCCGCTTTCCCTCGAGGACAACATGCTCACGGTTGAAGTACCGTCCGAGTTTTTCCGTGAATATCTTGAAGATGCCTACCTTGACATTCTCAAGGCAGCTCTCAAGAAAGAGCTCGGCGCAGCTGCAAAACTCACATATCTCGTGAAGCCGGTTCAGCAGCAGCCTCCTCTGAGATATCCGGCAGCCCACGGACAGGCTCCGGTGAACAAGACAATCCAGGTGAATACCTTTACCCCTGCAGGCAATCCGGGACCTTTCGTCTATCCGGGCATACAGAGGGTTCAGGTCAATCCACACCTCAATCCTGTATATAATTTCAAGAACCTCATAGTAGGAGAGTGCAACAAAATGGGTTACACTGCCGGTGAAAGCATTTCGGCAGCCCCTGGCAAGACAGCATTCAACCCGCTCTTCCTCTTTGGCGGCCCGGGCCTTGGCAAGACACACATTGCGCAGGCAATCGGTATTGCAATCAAGGAGAAATATCCTGAGCTTGTGGTTCTGTACGTTCCTGCAAACAGGTTCAAGACACAGTTCATGGATGCAGCAGGAGTCAAGAACAAGCTGACTGACTTCATGGCATTCTACATGAAGATGGACGTTCTGATCATGGACGACATTCAGGACCTTGTCGGACAAAGTACCCAGAATGCACTTTTCAACATCTTCAACCATCTGCATCAGTCAGGCAAGCAGCTGATTTTCACATCTGACCGTCCGCCTGTCGAGCTTGAAAGTTTCGAGGAAAGACTGCTTTCAAGGTTGAAATGGGGATTGTCAGTCGAGCTTCAGAAACCTGACTTCAACACAAGGCTTGAAATGCTGAAAGCAAGAGCTTTCCGCGAGGGTGTTAGAGACCAGATACCTGATGATGTGCTGATATACCTCGCAACGACAATCAAGTCAAATTTCAGGGAACTTGAAGGAGCCTTGATTTCGCTCATTGCCAACGCGACGCTAGCACACAAGGAAGTGACAGTTTCACTTGCCGAAAAGATTACTGAAAAAATCGTCGGAGAGCAGAAGACTGAAATTACAATAGACAAGGTTCAGACGGTGGTCTGCGAGTATTTCAACATCAGCCGTGAAATGCTCCTTTCAAAGACAAGAAAAAGACAGATTGTCCAGGCGCGCCAGATTGCCATGTACATGTCACGCAACATGATAAACTGTTCGCTTTCGACAATAGGTTCTGAAATAGGAGGCAAGGATCACGCAACGGTTCTTCACGCCTGTACGACGGTTTCAGATCTGATGTCAACGGACAAGACATTCAAGCAATACGTCACAGACATAGAAAAGATGCTCGTCCCTGTCAGACGATAGTATATGAGAAATAAAGTTCAATTTTAGCTTCCTGCAGCAATGTTCTCCGAACGTTGTAGCGGGAAGCATTAACGTTTTTATCATGAATTCAGAAAAAGTACTCTCATTTTTCAAAGAAATCACCCAAGTGCCCCGCGAGTCAGGACATGAGGAACTGATTATTGCTTATCTTCAGAAATTTGCAGCAGAGCGCAACCTGCAATGCAAAACAGACAAAGCTGGTAATGTCCTGATTGTCAAGGAGGCTGCCTGCGGCAAGGAAAATCTTCCGGGTGTTGTCCTGCAGAGCCACTCTGACATGGTATGCGAGAAAAACGAGGGTGTTGAACATGATTTCAGGAAAGACCCTATCAAGTATATAATCAAAGACGGCTGGATGATTGCCCCGGACACAACGCTCGGAGCAGATTGCGGAATAGGAATGGCAGCAGAACTTGCAATCCTGGACAGCGACATGCCCCTCGGCAGGATTGAATGTCTTTTCACCGTTTCTGAGGAGACCGGCCTTGACGGAGCAATCGCACTCGAACCCGGCTTTTTCGACTCCAAGGTACTGATCAACCTTGATTCCGAAGATGAAGGTGAGATCTTTGTCGGATGTGCAGGCGGTCTTGACACTACAGCCGAATTCCACTATAAGGAAGAGAAGGTCAATCCGGAATTCCAGACTATGGAAATCTTTGTCAAGGATGCGATGGGAGGACACAGCGGAGACGACATAAACAAAGGACGTGCAAATGCCGTACAGCTGCTCGGCCGCTTCCTCTATAGCCTTGAAGACCTTGACTGGCAATTGCTTTCAATCAATGGAGGCAACAAGCGCAATGCAATCGCACGTGAAGCCAAGGCTGTAATTGCGGCAGAAGAGGGGACTCTCGAGATTATCACGGAGAGGGTTGCAGATTTCGATGCTGCAATCAAGGAAGAATACGGAAAGATTGAGACGGAACTCAAAGCCGGCTCTGCTCCTGCAACACAGGCACCATCTGCAGCAATCGATGAAATGACAGCATGGAACCTTGTGACGGCTCTGTGTGCATCTCCGCATGGAGTTCTGGCGATGAGTCAGGAGATTGAAAACTTCGTGGAAACATCTACAAACCTTGCATCAGTCAAGATGACGGAGCCGGGCACAATCCGCATAGGTTCGAGCCAGAGGAGCTGCATCACGGCGGCACGCAGGGCAGCAGCCGCAAAAATGGAAGCCTGCTTTGCACTTGCAGGTGCAATCGTCCGTCATGAAGGCGAATATCCGGGCTGGGCTCCTGCAAAGGAATCCGCAATCAGAGATGCATGCGTCGCATCATACAGGAAGCTGTTCGGGATGGATCCGAAAGTGAAGGCAATCCATGCCGGCCTGGAATGCGGACTCTTCACGGAGAAGTTCCCGGGTCTTGACATGGTCAGCTTCGGACCGACACTTAGGGGAGTACACGCCCCTGGAGAGCGTCTTGAACTTGCTTCGCTCGACAAATTCGTAGCCCTGCTTGTGGATGTGCTTCAGAATATCAAATAATTGATAGTTATTACTTTAACATTTTTGTTAAAAAGAGAAATCATGGTAAGGATAGCTCCCTCAATGCTTTCAGCAGACTTTCTTCATCTTGAAAAGGATGTGGAAATGGTCAATCGTTATGCAGACATCTTCCATCTGGACATCATGGACGGGGTTTTCGTTCCGAATCTGTCCTATGGATTCCCGATTGTGGAGGCAATAGCTTCAAAAGCTGAAAAGCCGCTTGACGTACACCTGATGATAATCAATCCGGAGAAATATGTCGAACGCTTTGCAAAGGCCGGAGCAGATATGATATCCTTCCACCTGAATGCTACGGAAAAGCCGGAAGAGGTACTGGCTCAAATCCGTTCCCTCGGTTGCAAAGCAGGCCTTGTAATTAATCCGGACATTGAAGTAGAAAGCCTGTTTCCTTATCTGGAACAGGCAGACTACATACTTCTGATGTCAGTATTTGCCGGTTTCGGAGGTCAGAAATTCATTGAAGAAACATACGGCAGGGTTGAGAGGCTGAAGGCGGAAATCGACAGGCGTGGCCTGAACCTTCCAATAGAAGTCGACGGGGGAGTATCTCCGTCAAATGCTGCCGCCCTTATAGCTAAAGGAGCTGAGATACTTGTTGCAGGCAGTGCCGTCTTCAAATCAACCGATCCTGCTGCAACTATCGCTTCTATGAAGGCATGATCATATAATCCAGGCGATTTCCTTGAAACCGAATTCCCGGGCAGCCCCTGTCGCATCCGTGACAATGAGGCTGCCCGTGTCGGATATGCCCTTTGCAGTTCCTCTGAACACCCTTCCCTCAGTCGCGTCCCCAGGCATGAGGATGTTCACAGGCTTGTCATAAGAGTCTCCCGGACAAACAGTCAGGTCAACGAAGGATGTTTCCTCCCCGAGTCGCCACATCTGAGAAAGATAGAGCTTCCTGAGCTTGCCCAGTCCTCCATTCAAATGGAGGTATCTGTTTCTGTATGAATCAAATATGCTGATGAATTCTTCAAGGAGCTTCCTATTGTCAAACCTTCTTCCTGTTTCAAGGGACATCGAGGTCGGATTCGGCAGATTCTCCGGGAAGGCAGTCTGGTTCACATTGATTCCATTCCCGATGATGCTCCATGAGAGCCATTGGCCGCTGATTGAATTCTCGATGAGGGTCCCGCAAATTTTCCTGTTGCCGACATATATGTCATTCGGCCATTTTATTTTGGCTTCGATACCGTAAGATGATAGGAAATCCAGGATTGCCAGGGCATTCATCTGGCTTATTGCAAACTGGTCATAAGCCTGAATCTGGTGGGGGAGTTTGTCCGAAAATTTCATCAGAATGCTGAAAGTAAGATTCTCTCCGCGCTCTGATGCCCAGGAATTGCCCCTCTGTCCACGACCCGCAGTCTGTTCAATGGCAGAGATTACTGACAAATTGTCAAGGTCGGAAACCCTTCTGCGAGCCTCTGAATTGGTTGAATCGGCTTTGTCAAGCCAGATGATGTCATGGTTGTTTGACATGGTGCGGAATTTGATTATATTTGTACGATTTTTCAATCAGTCATACAAAATTAATACAAAATATATAATGAACAATACAGAACTTAAGGTCATTGCAGATGCGATGCTTGAAAAGAAAGGACAGGAAGTCGTATCGCTTGACCTGCGTCCGATAGGAACAGCGATCTCAGATTATTTCATAGTATGTCATGCTGATTCAACAACCAATGTTTCTGCAATTGCAGACAATGTTGAAGACAGGATGATTGAGAAACTTGGAAGGAAACCAATCCGCACCCAGGGAAAGGAAAACGCTTTCTGGGTTATTATTGACTACGGAGAAATCGTCGTTCACGTATTCCAGACTCCTTACAGGTCATTCTACCGCCTTGAAGACCTCTGGGCAGATGCAGAAAGGACATCATACGAAGACTAAATCAGACAAAATATGGCAAAAGATAAGAAAAAGAAACCGATAAGGATTTCTTTCGGTGTTTCGTGGATTTATTTCATCCTCCTGTTCGGAATCGCCTGGATGTTTTTCAAGCAGGGAGGTTCGAATCCGCAGAAAGAGGAATGGGCAGACGTTCAAGCCCAGTGGCTTGCAGGGGACATCAAGGAAATCACATTCATCAGAAATGAGTTTGAAGGACAGGTGACCATCCGTCCCGAAAGGCTTGAAAAATACGCCGACAAGTTCGGAGGCGAGGTTCCAAAGAAGTCCCCACACTTCATATTCCTCGTTTCAGGCAGTTTCAATGCCGAGGAAATGTTCGGCAATCTGAACGCACAACTCCCTGAATCACACGCGGTTAAAATCGTCATGGAAAGTCGTGAGAACTACTGGGGCTTTCTTGAATGGATTATCTTCCCGGTGCTTCTTCTGGTCATGTGGTTCTTCATGTTCCGAGGAATGAACAAAGGAATGGGAGGTGGAGCCGGTGGTCCGGGCGGCATATTCAATGTTGGTAAGTCCACTGGAAAACTTGCAGAGAAAGACAGCATAAAAGTCACCTTCAAGGATGTTGCCGGCCTCTATGGAGCCAAGGAGGAAGTAATGGAAATCGTGGACTTCCTCAAGAATCCGAAGAAATACACGGCCCTCGGTGGAAAAATCCCTAAGGGAGCCCTCCTCGTAGGCCCTCCGGGTACAGGTAAGACCTTGCTGGCCAAGGCAGTGGCAGGGGAGGCAAATGTTCCTTTCTTCTCGATTTCCGGTTCGGATTTCGTTGAAATGTTCGTCGGAGTGGGTGCTTCACGTGTCCGCGACCTCTTCCGTCAGGCAAAGGAGAAATCTCCGTGCATAGTTTTCATAGACGAGATTGACGCAGTGGGGCGTGCACGTAGCAAAAATGCTGGTTTTTCTTCAAATGACGAGCGTGAAAACACTCTGAACCAGCTTCTTACTGAAATGGACGGTTTTGATTCCAACTCAGGTGTAATCATCCTGGCTGCCACCAACCGTGCCGACATTCTCGACAAGGCGCTTCTGCGTGCAGGACGTTTCGACCGTCAGATTCATGTTGAACTTCCTGACCTTAAGGAAAGGGAGGAGATTTTTGAAGTGCATCTCAAAGGGCTCAAGCTTGCAGATGATTTCAGCCTTGAATTCCTGGCAAAACATACTCCGGGTTTCTCAGGAGCCGACATTGCGAATGTCTGCAACGAAGCTGCCCTGACCGCTGCAAGGCACAACAAACCGGCAATCGACCGCCAGGACTTCCTCGATGCAGTTGACCGCATTATTGGAGGGCTGGAACGCAAGTCGAAGATAATCACCCCTCAGGAAAAGAAGTCAATCGCGCACCACGAAGCCGGCCATGCGACAGTCAGCTGGCTGCTTCCGAATGCAAATCCTCTTTTCAAGGTCACCATTGTCCCTCGCGGACAGGCCCTCGGAGCGGCCTGGTATCTGCCTGAAGAAAGGCAGCTTGTGACCAAAGAACAGATGATGGATGAGATGTGCTCCCTGATAGGAGGCCGAGTTGCTGAAGAAATTGTAAACGGACAGCCTTCAACAGGTGCCTTGAACGACCTTGAGAGGCTTACCAAAATGGCATACGGCATGGTTACCTTCTATGGAATGAGTGATAAGGTGGGCACAGTTTCATACTACGACTCGACGGGTTCGCGCGGTTATGACCTGACCAAACCTTACAGCGAAAAGACCGCTGAGCTCATAGATGCGGAGGTCAAAGCCCTCATAAATACTATTCATGACAAAACTTTGAAGATTCTTACCGACAATCGTGAAGGATTTCTTGAACTTGCTGCACTTTTATTGGAGAAAGAAGTTATCTTTGCGGATGATTTGGAGCGGATATTCGGTCCACGTGCCGGAGCTGCCCAGACAGTAAAAACTGAAACGGAAGAAACTGTTCATGAATAACTTTTCAAAAAGAACCATCTCAGGTGTCTGCTTTGTAGCCGTAATGCTGGCAGCCCTGTTGTTCAACGGTTATATTTTCGGAGCAGTAATGCTCTTTGCGCTGGTCGTGATGATGTGGGAGTTTCTGAGGATGACCTGCGGTGCTGAATACCGCTACTCTCAGATTCTCTCCATTGTGGCTGGCGCAACAATGTTTATAATGACCTTCTTCCATGCTGCCGGCATGGTTAGCGGAAGGTTCCTGCTCCTTACTCTTCTGCCCTTCTTCATACTGATGATCAACTCATTATATGTCAAGGACAAGTCCAGGTTTGCCAAGTTTGCATGTCTGTACACGGCAATACTCTATATTGCCATTCCTTGGACCATGCTCAATTATGCAGCCTTCACCACCGGCGAATTCAACGGCACTCTCTTGCTCTGCTTCTTCTCGATTATATGGGGTTCGGATGTAGGAGCCTATGTATTCGGGGTGACGCTCGGACAGAAATATGGCAGGAAACTCTTCCCTTCGGTATCTCCAAAGAAGTCATGGATCGGATTCTGGGGAGGTCTGGCAACTGCCATTGCCGTGGCCGCGATTTTTCATTTCACCGGCCTGTTCACTTACAACATCCTGCACTGCATGGCACTCGCTGTTGTCCTTAATATAACCGGTGTCTATGGAGATCTCATTGAGTCCCAGTGGAAGAGACATTATGAAGTAAAGGACAGCGGATGCATCATCCCCGGCCATGGAGGCATGCTGGATAGGTTTGACAGTGCAATTCTTGCAATCCCGTCAGGAGTGATGTACCTGATAATAATGAATCTTATGTAAAGCGGCACCTTATAATTTGCCAATTGACAAAAAATCAATAACTTTGCGGGATAATACATTAAAAAAATGACAATTCACAAAGACTGTTATAAGATCATATTCTTTGTATGGATTGCAGGAGGGGCCCTTACCTTCCTCCTTCTGCGTTTTGTTCCATTCCCTTTCATTTCCTATCCTCTGTGTGCGGCTCTGATGTTCATCATGGGCTTCGTACTCTTCTTCTTCAGGGTTCCGCAGCGTGAGCAGGTTCCGGGGGAGAATATTGTGACCAGCGTGGCCGACGGGGAAGTCGTTGTGATTGAAAAAGTATTCGAGCCCGAGCATCTCGGATGCGAGTGCATCCAGGTTTCTGTGTACATGGATTTTTTCAATGTACATGTCAATTTTTGGCCCATAAGCGGAGAAGTGACTTACTACAAATATCATCCGGGCAAATATCTTCTTGCTTTCCTTCCGAAAGCATCCGAGCTCAATGAACATACCTC
This sequence comes from uncultured Bacteroidales bacterium, assembly GCA_945827785.1. Classification (GTDB taxonomy): domain Bacteria; phylum Bacteroidota; class Bacteroidia; order Bacteroidales; family UBA932; genus Cryptobacteroides. The sequence goes on from CALZOR010000028.1 coordinate 8,230, forward strand.
CGTCGGAATCAGGAACAAGCACGGAGAAGTATTCTTCAAACAGCTCGCAGGCACTTTTGCACGCAGGATTGTATGTTATGCAAAGCCCGGAAGTTATGAAGTGAAGGCACAGCAGTGCGGAATCATCAAATTCGGCTCAAGAATCGACATGTATCTGCCTCTGGATGCCGAAATAAAAGTGAAGCTCGGTGAGTGTGTAAAGGCATGTGAAACCGTTATTGCCGAACTCAAATAATCATGGAAGAACAAGCGATATATTTATGTATGTTTGCCTCAATTGCTGTTTCTGCACTTTGTTCAGTTCTTGAGGCCACTTTACTTTCAACCCCACTTTCCTACATCACAGGTCTGGAAGACCAGGGTATAAAGGGAGCTAAGAGGCTCAAATCACTCAAGCAGAATACCGACCGCCCAATTTCAGCCATCCTATGCGTGAACACGATTGCAAACACGGTAGGTGCATCTCTCGTCGGATCCCTCGTGATGGATGTCTATGGTAACACATTGGTCGGAATTTTCTCAGCAGTTTTCACGCTACTCATACTCGTTTTTTCCGAAATAATCCCGAAAACCATCGGTTCCTGTTATTGGAGAAAGCTTGCACTTCCGGCTTCATCCATTATCAACCTGTTGATTTTCATCACATTCCCTATTGTATGGGTAATGGAGCATCTTACAAGGATTATCTCCAGGAATTCCGATCAGGTCAGTGTCAGCCGCGAGGATATCTCGGCAATGGTAAGCGTTGCAACTGAAGAGGAAGTAATCGAGAAAGAGGAGAAGAAGATGATTCAGAACCTTCTGAAACTGGACGAGATTACCGCTCATGAGATAATGACCCCGAGCGTTGTAGTGGAAATGGCTGAAGGCAGCATGACTATCAAGGAATTCTATGACCTGGAACTCAGCCACTCCCGCATACCTGTCTATGACGAGGAAAACAGCGACTATGTTATCGGGTACGTTCTCCGTCAGACCATCCTGGAAAAAATGGCCGAGGACAAATTCGACTGCAAACTCAAGGAGATTGCAAGGCCTATTCTCTCCTTCCCGGAGGAAGAGCCTGTCGGCAACATCTGGGAGAAACTCCTTGAGAAGAAGGAGCACATTTCGATTATCATCGACGAATACGGCACCTTCCGTGGAATCGTGACCATGGAGGATGTAATCGAAACCATGCTCGGCCAGGAAATCGTCGATGAAACCGATGAAGTAGTCGATATGCAGGAGCTTGCAAAAGAGCAGTGGGAGGAAGCCCAGAAGGACATCCTCAAAGCGGAATAATCCTATTTATCCTCTTCGATAAGCTGAAGAAGCCTGTCTATGGCCTCTGTCTCGGGTACATGCCTGAGAACAGGGGTCTTTCCTTTGTATATGGATACCATTCCATTTCCCTCGCCGACATATCCCCAGTCAGCGTCAGCCATTTCTCCCGGGCCGTTGACTATGCAGCCCATTACAGCTATCACCATGCCTTTAAGATGAGCCGTCCTGCGCTTGACTTCATTGAAGGTTGATTCCAGATTGTACATGGTCCTTCCACAGCCTGGGCAGGCGATGTATTCAGGCCTGTAGAAACGCCTGCGGGCAGCCTGCATCAATTCATCCTCAAGGTATGCGGCATATTCGCTTCCGTCAAGCAGGACAGTCTGTCCGTTTCCATCCTCGTACGAGCCTCTCAACTCGAGTTCATCAATCTCCTTGTCTAGCAGCCTCTTTCCGAAATCGCATGCGAAATCAAGCAGCAGCCTCTCCTTTGAAGGCGCATGATATGTGGCCACTGCCTTTTTTCCTTCGAGAGTGAGCGAGACCATGCTTGAATGCAGCTTCCGCCCATACCTGTCAGACAGATACTGAGCCACAGGCAGTTCATTCTCAGGGTCCTCAGTCAGCGAAACCCTTACAGTATCCCCGATACCTTCGGAAAGCAAGGCTGAAATACCAACCGCTGATTTGATTCTTCCCGCATCTCCGTTCCCGGCTTCAGTCACTCCAAGATGCATGGGATATACCTTGCCGTCAGAGAGCATCTGCCTGTACAACAAGCGATAAGCCTCAGTCATGATATATGTGTTGCTTGCCTTAAGGCTTACGACTACGTTGTCGAAATCGTTTTCATCACACATACGGAGCCACTCCATCACAGCCTCCTTCATCGCAAGCGGCGTATTGCCATATAGATTGGTGATACGCTCTCCGAGAGAACCATGGTTAAGGCCTATGCGGATTGCTGTCCCGTGCTCCTTGCAGACTTTAACAAGCCGCGCAAACTGCTCACGGGCCTTCTGGTGGTCCTTATGGAAATTGCCGGGATTTATCCGGACCTTCTCCACAACCTGGGCGGCCGCAATGGCTATCTCAGATGAAAAATGTACATCTGCGACAAGGGGAGTCCCGATTCCCATCTCCCTGAGCCTTGAATGAATTTGCTTCAGAGACTCGACCTGGGCGATTGAAGGCACCGTAAGCCTGATCATCCGGGCACCGGCATTGTGCAGCCTGACACACTGTGCCACGGAAGCATCAACGTCACTCGTATGCGTATTGCACATAGTCTGCACCAGAATCGGGGCTCCGCCTCCGATTACCTCATTGCCGACCTTGACTTCAATTGACCTGATATTATTTTTCTGTTCCATAAACTGACTCCTTTGCTAATCTCTTAAGTTGTGCTTTGGTTTTTCCCGTCCTCTTGGTTATCTGGAAATGCAATCCGACGGAAATGACGATATTTGATGGATAGGCGTACCTGTAATAATCCTTGTGATAGTAGTCCGGTTCATACAGGGAAGAAAAAGAATGTTTGTACATTCCCTGTATATGCAGCTCGACAGGATCGAAAACAAAAGCAAAACCGACTCCGCCCTTCAATCCGTAGTCCCAGCGGCGGTCTGTAGGAAGGAAGGAATTCTCAACCTCTGGTTTCACATATCCGGTTTCTCCAGGAAAACGTTTGATACTCAATCTGTAACCTGCATAGCAGCCAAGATTGACAAGTACCTTCATTTTCCAGAAATCAATGTGCATGTGAGCAAGAAGCGGTACTTCAACGGTAGAGAGGAGTGCACTCTCCGCTCCTTCCACTTTATATGTGTAGTCATTCTCCTCATTATATTTGAAGCGATAACCTTCCTGAGTGTAAAAGACACCGGCCTGGAAGCCGAAATATGGCATATAACCGAACATCTTGCCATATTTTGTGAAGGTTATTCCGAAATTGTATGGTACAAAAACCATTTCCTGCTTCTGGCTCGGATTCCACATAACCTGACTGAGACCCACACCATATTGGATACCTATCATGCAATAGTCATTGATAGCTCCTTTCTTGTCGATGAAAAGCGTATCCAGATACTCATCTGTAAGAGTATCGGCGACCTGAACCTCAATGTTCTGGATTTTCATTGTCTTCTGCCCTCTGGACATGCGGAGTCCTGTTTTGTCCTGCCCCCCGCACACCAGACACACTGCAAAAAGCAGAATATTTACTGTCAGCAACTTTCTCATTTGAACATCTCCTCTATATCTATATTCTGCTCAAGTTCAGTCATTTCCGGTATATCTATCAGGAAGGTGCCATCGGACAGTTTGTAGAAACGTACCTTTTCCGGCTGTTTGTGTTCGAGAAGACAGCCGGTATCTACTATGCCGTTCCGGTTCAGGTCTTCGGTTATTCTTACTGAATACTTTCCGGCCTTCAGATATGGGAAGAGCAGGCTGGTCTCCTTGTCAATTATGAACGAACGGAGAACCTTGTCCCTCTTTTCATTTAGAAGGTCCACAATGTACTTATTGTTGACATTGCCCATCACAAGGGTAAGGCTGCTGAGTTTGTCATCATTCGGAAGTTTCACCTTGACCTCCGTGCTGTCATTGTAGAATCCGTTGATATCCTTGAACTTACGGTGAGGTACCTTTAGGAAGTACTCATATCCTGCCTGAAGTTTCTGCTTAGGCATGACAACATATTTCCTGAGATTGAGACTGTCACGGGAAACGGTGTACTGCCCGGTACTTTCCTGCTGCTTTGGATTGAGGAAACGGAACTTCAGCGAATCGAAGGCCTCTTCAACGAGAGGATATTTGAATTCGAAGACGAAGCCGCTCTGCTCCACATTCTCCGGTTTCGCATCAACGGTAAATACCGCCGTCGTATCTTCCTTCTTAATGTCCCTTTTTGAAGTCTTCTGGACCGCAGCCTTGTTACGAGGCTTTGCAAGCTTGATTTCTTCCGTAAAAGGATTGAGCATTCCAAGAGTATCCGTCTTCAGGTAATTGACATAGAGGAAGAGGGTATCCGGCTGTTTCTTCGGATCGTTCACCCAGATTTCAAGACTGTCCTGCTTGATGTTGAACTGGGTGATGAGCTTATCGTGCGGCACCCCTTTGATCCAGATTGAATCAATCTTCGCATAAGGAGCCATGAAGGTGATGTAAGCTGTCCTTTCGCCCATACGTTCCTTGTTGACTATCATCTGCTTGGACGGGACCTCCTTGAAGAGATTCAGTTCGTACTCAGTCTTGCGGGCAAGACAACTTGCCGTGTCCTTCATATCGTATTTCTGGATTTCCGGCAGGGAATCCACAACTGACATCACAGGTCTGACAAGGGTGTCCACAAATGCAACCTTCTCTGTTTCAGGATCATACTTGTTATTATTATTCTCATCCCATATTGCATAAAGTCTATAGACGGTATCCTGGATATTCCTCAGACAGAAATAGCCCCAGTCATCAGTCTTGACTGCAGCATCCGGGCGATGAAGGAAAACGGCAGAATCCGCCTGGTCCTTGTAAAGCATCACGGTTGCACCCTTGACAGGCTGCAGTGTATTGCAGTCCTGAACGATACCAGTCAGCAGCATCGAATCGATTGCAGAACCGGTAGAAAATACATAGGTGAATCCGGGAAACATATTGCCCTCATTGTTGTCTGCAATTGCATTTGTCAGGTCAAGGGTATATGTTCTGTTGCTGTCGAGATCGCCCTCGAAAGATACGATGACCGATTTGCCCTTTATCTTGTTCAGAGGAGCCTTTTCAAGAGGAGGGGACAGGAAAATGCTCTTTGCATCCTTCACCACCACATACTCATTGAAAGTAAGTTCAATCTTAGTTTTCTTAACAGGCACGTTAACCGAACCGGAAAGTGGTTTGATTTTGGTTATGACCGGAGGAATGGTATCCTTCGGCCCGCCGCTCGGGGCTTTTGTGGTATTGGCACATGAATGCGAAAACATCATGCCCGAGAGAATAAGCATAACCGGAATTCCCGGCAGCAGGTATGAAAATCTGTTCTTCATCAATAAAATACTATTTTTCAATTTCCAGACGGACGACACTCTCTATGCCTTCAATCTGCATCAGCCTGTCCGTAATCGTGTTAAGGTCATTCCTGTCGCGAACAAAAAGATCTATGTACCCGTCAAAGACACCGGCTTCGCTTCCTATACATAACTTTCTGATATTCACATTCATGACAAAAGAAAGATAACGTGTGATATCATTAATCATCCCTATCCTGTCATATCCCTTGAGAGCAAGTCGGACAGGGAAGGACATCGTGCTGTCAACTATCTTGTCCCATGTAGGCACTACAATCCTATCTCCATATTTTGAAGCCAGACCGTTCGCATGGCTGCATGTCTTCTTGTGCACCGTAACATTTCCGTCAGGCTCGACGAATCCGATTACATTGTCTCCGGGAATCGGATTGCAACATGAGGCAATCACATAACGGCAACCGTCTGAGAGAGAAGTCACTGAATGCGGCTTTTCCTCGCGTCTGTTCTCGGCCGGGGGAGTTTTCTTTACAGTCTTGTCAGTTCTGAAAAAGTCTGAAACGATTTTTCTGGCTTTTGAGGTTTTAAGAAAAGCGAGCCATTCCGGCTTTGGCTGTTCGTCTTCCGCCGTGATGATTTCCACCTGGTCTCCGGTTCGCAGGATGTAGGAAAGAGGCACAAGACGAAGATTTACCTTTGCAGCAATTGCCTTGTTACCGACCTGTGTATGAATCAAATAGGCAAAATCCAGAGCAGTTGCACCTTTTTCTATGCTCCTTTGGTCTCCCTTCGGAGTAAAGACCATGATATCGGATTTCATCAGGTCGTTGTGTATCAGGTCGAGCAGATCCAGAGCATTGACATCAGGATTTACGAGAATTTCCTTCACCTTCACAATCCACTTGTCCATTTCATTCTCATTCTCCTGAGCAAATCCGTCCTTCTTGTATGCCCAGTGTGCAGCAATTCCTTTTTCTGCAATGTCGTTCATTCTCTTTGAACGGATCTGCACTTCTACCCAAATTCCGGTACTGCTCATCAAAGTGCAGTGCAGGGCCTCATATCCATTGTTCTTCGGATACTTCACCCAATCCCTGACTCTGTCTGCCTTGTATTTGTAGATTCCTGTGATGATTGAAAAGATATGATAACACTGGTCCCTTTCAGAATCAACATTCTTTGCATCATCAATATTGTTGGAGTCAAAAATTATCCTGACTGCATAAAGGTCATAAATCTGCTCGAACTCTATGCCTTTCGTCTGCATTTTATGCCAGATTGAATAAGGAGTCTTTACCCTCTTCTTGATTTCAAACTTGAATCCGGCATTTTTCAAGGCAGCTTCAACAGGAATGATGAACTCGTTGATTTCCTTTTCCTTGTCAGTGAGATTCCTGTTAATCTTCGCCGATATGTCATTATACGCATCCGGCTCCTTGTACCTGAGCCAGATGTTCTCCATCTCGGATTTCACCTCATACAGACCGAGCCTGTGGGCAAGGGGAATGAAGATGAACATCGTTTCACTCAGAATCTTGTCCCTTTTATGCTCAGGCATGTATTCAATTGTCCTGCAATTGTGCAGGCGGTCAGCAAGTTTGATCAGCACAACCCTTACATCATCGTTGAGAGTAAGAAGGATACGCTTGAAATTCTCTGCCTGTATGCTCTTCTGCTGTGCCTTGTCTTCATTGTCAAGGACCGTTTTGATCTTGGTAAGTCCATCCACGAGGGAAGCGACCTTGTCTCCGAAAAGATTCCTGATATCATCGACAGTATAGTCGGTATCTTCAACCACATCATGAAGCAAGGCGGCTACAATGGATTTATAACCAAGGCCGATATTGCTGACCACAATCTTTGCAACTGCAATAGGATGCAGGATATAAGGCTCTCCGGAACGCCTTCTGACACCTTTATGGGCCTGGTTGGCAAAATCAAATGCCTTCTGCACAACTTCAAGCTCATTCACGTCCGCACACCGCTTGCGTGCAGCTTCCCTGAGATCTGCGAAGTCACGGGCTATGACCTGATAATCCTGCTGGGTGAATTCTGAAATCTTTCCCATATATAAACCACTAATCTTCAATATTATAACTATCTACATGCTGAAATGCATAAGAAAGTTCCGCACCTATGAGGATGATATTCCATCCTATATTCAGCCATACCATATAAAGGGGTATGGCAGCAAAAGCACCATATACTGCATCAAGTCTGCTTACAAAGACCTGAGTTTCCGTATAGAGGTACTGAACAACCGTAAAGGCAAAGCCGGAATAGATGGCAGCCCTCAATGCATTCGGATAATCCACTTCAGCATTCGGAATGAATTTGTACATTGCCGAGAATGTAAGAATTGCCACTGCACCTGACAGAATCCAAGTCAGCAAAGTCTTGAACGCAGAGAAGGATTCGACATTCAGTCCGATGAAATCGAGCAGGCTGTCAAATATGAACGATCCTGACAGGAAGACCATAAGCACAAATGGTGCTATGACAAGCATCGCAAAATAAATGGACAGCCTTTTGAATATATTTCTCGACTGATGTACCATCCACACATTGTTGAAAACTCTCTCCACAGACATCATCATCCAGATGACAACCCACAGAAAGAGCAGGGCGCTGAGAAATCCCATCGTACTGCTCTGTGCCGTGTTTATTATGTTGTCTGCAAAGCCGAGAACCATGTCTATTGTCTCCTGGCTGTTGCTGAAATTCTGATAGAGAAGTTCCTTGAGCTTGTCTGCAAGGCCAAATCCACCGGTTACGGCAAAGGCAACAGCAATTATCGGCACAATGCTCATGGTACAGAAAAAACTGAGTGCAACTGCCTGAAAACCAATTTTTTCAGCAGAAAAAGTACGCATGGTTATAAGCACGACCTTCAAATATTTGACAGCCCTGCGTTTGGCCTTGGTAAGCTCTTCATGATTGATTTTCCAGATTCCGTCATTCAGGAAGAACTTCAGCCGTTTTGTATCGCTCTTGATTTTTATTTTCCTCATCAATCCACACAATTCTAAAACAAACTCAACTGTTCTCCCTCCCGTGGTCCGACCGGCTCATCAGGCGTGTCTCCAGCCCTTTCCTGTGGTTCTGCAGGCTCATCAGGCTTGGCTTCTGCAAGTCCTTGTGGTCCAAGAAGTTCCATAAATTCTGTCTCGGAAATAATCCTGACTCCCAGAGCCTCTGCCTTCCTTATCTTTTCCGGCCCGGGCTTTTCCCCGGCCAGCAGAAAATCCGTCTTCCCGCTCACGGAACCGCTGTTTCTGCCCCCATTGGAAGCAATCAGTTTCTTCATATCGTCACGCGAAATGCTGAAATTTCCGGAAATGACAATCGTCTTGCCGGAAAGTACATCCGACACCGGCCCCTGAGACTTCCGGGCACTCATCTGGAGCCCGGCCTCGCGAAGCCTTTCCACCATGGTGACATTCAGAGGATTACGGAAGAAATCATATATGCTCTGAGCTATGACTTCTCCAACATCTTCCACAGAAAGCAAGTCCTCCAGCGAAGCCGCCGCAACTGCCTCCATAGATCCGAAATGGGCTGCTACACTCTTTGCAGTTGCTTCTCCGACATACCTGATGCCCAAAGCAAACAGGACCTTCTCAAATGGCACGTTGACCGACTCCTGAAGACTTTTCAGGAAACGGTCGGCAGACTTCTCTTTCCAGCCTTCAAGACAGAGAAGTTTTGCCTTGTCAAGGCTGTAGAAATCCGCCGGAGTCCTGACCAGTCCGAGATTGTACATCTGAAGCACCGTCGCATCTCCAGCAATCACATTCATCGCCTTGCGGCTCAGGAAGTGTACTAGTCTCGCCTGAATCTGCGTCGGGCATCCTGTCTGATTGGGGCAGAAAGCCTTTGCTTCCTGCTCATCGCGAACAAGGGGAGTTCCGCAATCCGGGCAGACGGCAGGGAAGAGTGGAAGCCTTGCATCTGCCGGGCGTTTCGAAAGCTCAACAGCGGTTATTTTAGGAATGATTTCTCCACCTTTTTCCACATATACATAATCTCCGATGCGCACATCAAGCAGCCTCATCTGATCCTCATTATGCAATGAAGCCCTTTTTACGATGGTTCCTGAAAGCAAGACAGGCTCAAGATTGGCAACCGGAGTGACTGCGCCGGTTCTTCCTACCTGATAATCAATTGAAAGAAGGGGAGTCAGGGCCTGCTCAGCCTTGAATTTATAAGCGACGGCCCAACGCGGAAATTTTGCAGTGTAACCGAGTTCTTTCTGATATGGGATTTCATTTACCTTCAAAACTATGCCATCAGTAGCAAAAGGGAGTGTCTTACGCTCTGTATCCCAATACTTTATAAATTCCTCAATTTCTTCGACACTACGGCAGATACGCCTTTTGTCCGAAACGGGGAGTCCCCATGAAGCAGCGGCACTGAGAGCCTGGTCATGAGTAGTGAAAGGAAGGTTCTCTCCAAGAACATGGTAGAGGGTACACTCAAGCCCTCTGTTGGAAACCTCCTTTGAATCAAGAAGTTTCAAGGAACCTGAAGCGGCATTGCGAGGATTTGCAAAAGGGGCTTCCTCATCTGCGTAGCGCTGTTCATTCAGCCTCTCAAATGCCTTCCAAGGCATGTATATTTCGCCTCTGATTTCAAATTCTTCCGGCCATGGATAGGGTTTATCCTCAGTCGGAACGAAGCCTACAGGCGCAGAAAGTATCTGAGGTATGTTGCTGATATGCCTGACATTCCGGGTGACGTCATCACCTATGGCTCCATCGCCTCTTGTCAGTGCCCGGAAAAGCCGACCTTCCCTGTATGTCAGGCAGATTGCCGTACCGTCGAACTTCAGCTCGCAACTGTATGTGAATGAATTGCCTATGCCTTTTGCTGCTCTTTGGGCGAAAGCCTCGACTTCTCCTATATCATAAGTATTTCCAAGAGAGAGCATCGGATAGCGGTGAGGATATTGGTCAAACTCCTTCTGAGGGCCATCTTCGGCTCCAAGGTCGCTTCCGACATGGTGGGAAGGGGAGTCTGCCCTGTCGAATTCCGGCCATTCTTTCTCCAGGGCTTCCAGTTCCTTCATAAGGAAATCAAAATCCCTGTCACTGATTGTCGGGGCATTCTCGACATAATATCTCCTGTTGGCATCCTCCAGAATACCTCGCAATTCTTCTATCCTTATTTTTGCGTTTTCTCTGTTCATATAAATCCTCAGTACTGTCGTACCATATCAATGCACAATGCAAATAACTTACAAAGTTAATAAACTCTGCTGACTTCGTGAAATTTTATTTAGATGCTATGGCATCTTGTTCATACAGGGCGATGGATATTGTCAATAACTCAAGTTTCGCAAGTGATAACTTATGATGGTCCTGAAGGTTGTGCCGCTTGCGAAACTTCTTTCCCACGCACATTTCCCTTTTAACGAGGACCCATCCCTAAATCCCTTCCCCCGGGGAAGGGACTTACCCACGACCTAAAGGTCTCTAAATATGGTAGTTTCGCTAAATGCGAAACTTAAATCAATAATTTCAAATATTTTGATGATTATTCACCGAATTTAAATAAATTTGCGCCGCGTTTTTTGGGGACCCGTGTCCTGGATTGAACGCAGTATTTCCTTAAGGAATTTATTAACTTAAATATATTGAAAAATGAAAGACGCAGTTATCATCTTGTGCGGCGGTGGTCCGGCACCTGGAATGAACTCAGTATCAATGAGTGTAGCAAAAACCTTCCTGGCTAAAGGCTTCAGGGTAATCGGCCTCCATGGCGGATATTCAGGACTTTTCAGCAAGAACGCACGCACTGAAGATCTTGATTTCTTCATCGCTGACCGTTTCTGGAACAGGGGTGGTTCATACCTTGAAATGAGCCGTTTCAAACCGACTGACAAGGATTTCGAGGAAAACTTCAACCTTGACCTCTTCAAAGAGAACAACATCAAGCTTCTTGTCACCATCGGCGGAGACGACACAGCTTCGACAGCAAACAGGATTTCCAAATTCCTCGCAGCAAAGGGCTATCCTATCGCCAATATCCACTGTCCAAAGACAATCGACAACGACCTTCCTCTTCCTGCAAATGCTCCGACTTTCGGATACAACTCTGCAAAGAATGAGGGTGCACACCTTGCACGTACCATCTACGAGGATGCACGCACTTCAGGCAACTGGCTTGTAATCAGCGCAATGGGTCGTACCTGCGGTTCACTTGCACTTGGTATCGGTGAAGCTACCCATGCTCCTATGACCATCATCCCTGAGATGTTCAACAAGACTACCATGACTCTTGACAAGATCATCCGCCTTTCAATCTCAGCTATCCTCAAGAGGAAACTCATGGGCATCAACTACGGTACAGTAGTGGCTGCTGAGGGTCTTTTCCACGATGCAGGCGTTGCACAGGAGGCTGTTGATGCAGGTATCCACTTCACTTATGACGACCATGGTCACCCTGAGCTCGGCAAGATTTCAAAGGCTGTCCTCTTCAATGACCTTCTTGAGAAGAAATTCAAGGAGATTGGACTCAAGGTGAAGAGCCGCCCAGTTGAGATCGGATATGACGTACGTTGCCAGGACCCTGTCGCTTACGACCTTACATACTGCACGGAGCTTGCAATGGGTGTTTACCAGCTCTATAGCGAGGGCAAGACAGGCTGCATGGTCTATGTTGACGCTTACGGAAACGTTTCACCTCTGTATCTTGCAGACCTTCAGGATCCTGAAACTGGCAAGATTCCTCCTCGCGTAGTTGATATCAACGCAGGTACAGCGCAGAACTACTACAACTACATTGCTCACTACATCACTTCAGAGGACTATGAGGCAGTAAAGGCCCTCGGCATCGCCAACCCTGAAGCATACGATTTCAGAGCTATCCTGGAGTGGTAGGTTGAAAAAAGATAAGAATAGCTGGCGAAATGCCACTAACTGATAGAAAGAGAGCCATTTACGTGGCTCTTTTTTTTGGCCCTGTTTTTGCCGTCAAAAATAGCATTTTTCCGGTTCATTTTTGGTCAAATGGGGGGGGTATTAAAAAATTGAATTTTTTCTTGTCATTTATTTTGTATATCCTTAACTTTGAGGGTTTTCACCAAAAATCGCACCGCTTTATTTGGAAAGACTATAAATGGCAAACTTAAGATTATACCTCATTTCGGCATTCGTTTTACTCTCGAATGTGTTGGTCTGCTCGACTGCGAAAGCGCAGCCGAAGGAGAGGCGTGAGTTTGCCATCCACTATCGTTTCGACAGGATTGACGTTGATTCCAGCTACATGGACAACGCGGCCGCCATTGACACTATCCGTTTCTGTCTTACCCATTCCGTACATATCGACAGCATTACAGTCTATGCATGGGCGTCTCCTGAGGGAGGTTACCCGCACAACAAGTGGCTGTCCGAGAAGCGTGCCGCCGCTGCGAAGGAGCTGCTTCTGGCGCTTGCCGCGGATACTACCAAGCTTAATGCGGGAAAAATCAAGATCAGTCCTCTGGCTGAAAATTGGGAAGGTCTTCTCGAGCTTGTGGAGCAGAATTACCGCAGGCCGAACCGGGAGAGGCTGCTGAGGATTCTTCGCGCCGAGGGAATAGGGGAGGAGACCCGCAAGTGGAGGATCAGGAATCTGGATGATGGCTATACCTGGAATTACCTGAAGCGGCACTATATGAAGCAGCTGCGCAGCGCTACCTGGGTTTGCGTATGGACCAGTGTGGGTGCAATTGCGCCTCTTCCTGAGCTCAGGGACAGCCTGCGCTCTCCTCAGAGCAATCTGGGAAGGACGGTGGAGGCTGTGGGAGGGCCGGTTTCGGAGTTTTCCTTTGCGGTGAAGACCAATTTGCTTGCGGATCTGGTTACTGCGGTGAATCTGGGTGTGGAGGTGCCGCTGGGAGAGAATTTTTCCGTTAATGCACATTTTACCTTCCCTTGGTGGACAGCAGGTCCTTATGGTAATAAGTATGCTCTTCAGATGCTTGATGCGGAGGGGGAGCTGAGGTGGTGGTTTGCTAAGGGTGAAGAGCGTTTTGAGGGGCATTATGTTGCCCTGCAGGGTAGCGGAGGCAAGTTCGACCTGCAGTGGGGAAGGGATATAGGCTGCTACCAGTGTTATAACTGGGGAGTGGGCTTGAGTTACGGCTATGCGATGAGCCTTGGCAAGCATTTGAACATGGAGTTTGCTCTTACTCTGGGGTATCTTGCTATAGATT
>CALZOR010000029.1 GCA_945827785.1 uncultured Bacteroidales bacterium
CCAAGATTTATATTTACTGTCTGTTTCATTTTACAATTCTGCTGGTAAATTATCAGTCTCAAGTTTCGCAAGTGATAACTTATTATGGTCCTGAAGGTTGTGCCGCTTGCGAAACTTCTTCCCCACGCACATTTACCTGTTAACGAGGACCCATCCCTAAATCCCTTCCCCCGGGGAAGGGACTTGCTGTCGACCTAAAGGTCTCTAAATATGGTAGTTTCGCTAAATGCGAAACTTTAGTTATCATTGTGTACTGCGTGGATGGTCTCAATGCTTGCAACAAGCTCTTTCCATGCTTGTTCCAGTCCTGCAAGCTGTTCCCGTCCCTTGTCTGTAATCATATAGTATTTTCTTGGCGGGCCTTGCGGGGATTCTTCCCATCTGTAGTTCAGAAGGCCCATTTTCTTCAGTCTGATCAGCAGGGGATAGGCGGTCCCTTCCGCTACGATTATGTTCACATCTTTAAGTTTCTGGATTATCGAGGATGCATACTCATCTTCTACGGACAGAATCAGCAGGATGCTGTACTCAAGCACTCCGCGACGCATTTGTGTCCGGTTGTTTTCTATGAAATTTACATTGCTGATTGTTTCCATGGCGAGCTTATTTGCATGTGGTGTATTTCTTTATGTTTTCTGCGGTTGCTTTCACTCCCCGCATTTCGCATTTTTCTGCTGCGGTCACTGCTGCAGGGGCTGCAATCCAGAATACGACATAGATCCAGAAGCCTGCCGAGCCGCAGAGAAGGGCGACGAGGAAGAGCACTCTTATAATGACCACGTCTATTCCGAGGTAGAGGCTGATGCCGGAGCATACGCCTGCAATCCTGCCGTTGTCCGGGTCACGATAGAATTTCTTTATCGCGCTGCTTTCGTTGCATTTAGGACCTTCGCCAGTATTGTCGCTTGTGCGGTAGGAGGTTCCGTCAGGCATACCGAGCTGTTCTATTACGCTTGTGGTGATTGTGATGTTGACAACCTGTGCATTTCCGAGTTTTGACTTGAACAGGTCTGCAATCCTTGCTTCAAGTTCATCCATAACTTCCAGGCTTGAGCTGCCGCTTCCGATAGCTGCCTTGAAGCTTTCGAGATAAGAGTCGAGAGCGTTGTATGCATCTTCATCCATTGTGAAACTGCATCCGCCGATTGCTACGTTGATAGTCTTTTTCATTGTTTAATTTATTATTATTTAATTGTTTATATAATTCTTATGCTCACTATTGCCTACTTCGAGGTATTTTCATAGTGCAAATATATGTAAATTCTGAATACCTTGCAATACAAGGTACTAAAAATTCTGAAATATTTTTGTATATAAGAGGGGAGTGCCCATGAACATGGATTCACTACTTATGGATGAAAAATAGGGGATGACGAGAATATGAAAAGAATTACTGCTAAAATGCAATAATTTGCAAAAAAATCAAAAAGTAGCGATATAAATGGAAATTTTCTTGCGAAAAATTGCTACATTTGTATGATAAATGAATTTAAACATCTTCTTTGTGAGGAAATGAAAAAGAATATACTATATATAGTAATGGCGTCAGTATTTCTCATGCTGGCGATTCTGTGTCAAGATGCCATCGCCCAGGATTTTGCATCAAGAGTAAAATCCGACAGGCAGATTGCATGCGGAGTCTATCATCCTTATCATCACGGCGACCTGGCTGACACTCCAGCTCCAAAGGGATATAAACCTTTTTATATCAGCCATTTCGGCCGTCATGGCTCAAGATATCATACCACGGTAAGATATTTTGCAGCAGCCTTGGAAGCACTTGAAAAAGCAGATTCTGCCGACGCGCTTACAACAAAAGGCCGACACTTGCTTGAAGACATGACAATTGTAAACGCAGTCCATCAGGGAATGGAAGGCGAACTCTCGCCCCTTGGAGGACGCGAGCATCAGGCAATTGCAAGGCGTATGTATCAGCGCTTCACTCCGGTTTTCTCTTCAAAGGAAAGGAACGAAGTCAGATGTGCCTCAAGCACTGTGAACCGCTGCATAGTTTCCATGGCAAACTTTTCACAGAGCCTTGCTTCGTGCAGTCCAGAACTTGATTTTCAATTCTTTACCGGAGATAAATACTATGCCTACATAGCAAACAAAGGCCCGCTGCACAAGGAAGTCTCAAATTATGCAAGTCATTTTACGGATTCGCTCCGAAGATCTATATGCACTTTCGACAAACTGCTTGCAAGCGTGTTCGTCTCAAAAGAGGCTGCTGATACCCTTGTGAAGAATCCTATTGACTTTGTCCGTTCCGTATATATGGCTGGCTCAATCTGCCCTGACCTGAACTATATGGAGATTTTCCCGATTGAAAATCCCTCCGGAAGACATATAGATTTATTTGAATATCTTGATGATGAGGAATTGTTGCCTCAGATTCAGGCGAACTCCTCATGGATGTACTGCCATTATGGAAACTCGGCAGAGTGCGGAGAAAAAATTGTCCTTAATGCATGCAAACTTTTGTCTATTATCCTTGAAGAAGCGTCAGCAGCAGTTGAGAAGGGTAGCATGCGTGCCGCAGACCTCCGTTTCGGCCACGATACCGGCATCCTCCCGCTTCTTGGGCTCATCGGTGTCGAAGGAATGACAGAAAGACGTCCTTCTGACAAGTCATGGGAGTTCTGGACGACATATGACCGCATTCCTATGGCAACGAATCTCCAGATGATATTTTACCGTAACAAAAAGGACGAGGTTCTTGTCAAAATGCTCTACAACGAGCAGGAAGTCACCATCCCTGCCCTGGTACCGGCTTCCGGACCTTATTATGAATGGAATGAATTATACAGATATCTGAATCAAAAATCTTTAATCAATAACCAATTATGAAACGTTTCGCAGCAGTTTTGCTCATGGCGGCATCAGTAGCCGCAGCAATGCCGGCATCCCTTTCAGCCGGAAACAGGAAAAATGACAAGAACGTCGCAGTCGTGGCACACCGTGGCTTTTGGAATTGTGATGAGGGAGGATATTCAAAGAACTCCATCGCATCCCTCATCCAGGCTCAGAACAATGGATTCTGGGGCAGCGAGTTCGATGTCAACATGACACTCGACGAACAGCTTCTCGTTTTTCATGACTCTTCGATTGAAGGCCGCAGAATAGAGCAGAATCCAGCTTCGGCATTTGACTACTACAGGCTAAAAAACGGTGAGAAGATACCTACACTTGACGAATATCTGACTCAGGGAGCTAAAAGCAAAACCATGCTCGTACTTGAACTCAAGAAACACTCAACCAAGGAAATTGAGGACAGGGCGGTTGCTCTTGTAATTGAGAAACTCCGCTCTCACAAGCTCCTAAAGAAGAACAGGGTTATGTTCATTTCATTCAGTATGAACATCTGCAAGGAGTTTGCACGCCTCGCTCCCGGTTTCACTGTCCAGTATCTTAACACTGACTACACCTCGGAGCAGGTATATTCAGAAGGTGTGAACGGCATCGATATCAACTACAAGGACCTTATGAAAGACCCTTCGAGAGTGGAGCAGGCAAAGGCAAAGGGCATGAGTGTGAACACATGGACTGTAAACAAGACTGATGCAATGGAAGCAATGGTTGATCTCGGCGTTGATTTCATCACCACTGACCATCCTCTCGAGGCGAGGAAAGTAATTGCTGACAAAGGCGTCAATGAATTGAAATAAAGATATGGGAGCCATAGACCAGAACCATTACGATGTCATCGTCATCGGCGGTGGTGTCACAGGTGCCGGTACAGCGAGGGACTGCTCTGTCAGGGGTCTGAAGACCCTTCTCGTGGAGCGTTTCGATTTCACTGCCGGCGCGACCGGTCGTAACCACGGACTTCTGCACAGCGGAGCACGTTATGCGGTTACAGACCAGGAATCAGCAACGGAATGCATTAAGGAAAACATGACCCTTCGCAAGATTGCAAGGCACTGCGTGGAAGAGACCGACGGACTTTTCATCACTCTTCCAGAGGATGACCTTGCCTTCCAGGATACCTTCGTGAAGTCATGTTTGAAGGCTGGCATCAGGGCCGATGTCATAGACCCGGCCGAGGCAATCAGGCTGGAGCCTTCCGTAAACAGGTCGCTCATCGGTGCCGTAAGGGTGCCGGACGGAGCAGTTGACCCTTTCAGGCTCACAACAGCGAATGCCGTAGATGCCAAGCTCCATGGGGCGGAAATCCTTACCTATCACGAGGTCATTAGTTTCATCAAGGACGGTGACAGGGTTGTCGGAGTCGAACTCAGGAACAATCACGGAGGCGAAATCATAAAGAAATATGCGGACATCGTCATCAATGCAGGCGGTATCTGGGGACACAATATCGCCGCCCTTGCAGGCGCCAACATCAACATGTTCCCTGCAAAGGGGGCCCTTCTCATCTTCGGACACAGGGTCAACAATATGGTGATCAACCGTTGCCGCAAGCCGGCAGATGCGGACATTCTCGTTCCCGGCGATACCATCTGTCTCATCGGAACGACATCCAGCAGGGTTCCTTACGATGAGATAGATCACATGAAGGTTACTCCGGAGGAGGTGGACATCCTCATGAGGGAAGGACAGAAACTTGCACCTTCCCTTGCCGACACCCGCATCCTCAGGGCCTATGCTGGAGTCCGTCCTCTGGTAGCAGCAGACAACGACCCTTCAGGCAGGAGCATCAGCCGCGGAATTGTCTGTCTCGACCATGAGACAAGGGATGGAATTCCGGGCTTCATTACCATCACGGGCGGAAAGCTCATGACCTACCGACTGATGGCAGAGTGGGCTACCGATCTGGCTTGCAAGAAGTTGGGCAGGAATGTCAAATGTACTACTGACAAGGTATGCCTTCCTGGCTCCGAACCTGTCAAGAAGAAATCCGAGAAGCCTGTCTTCGGCGGAATCGGAGACAGGGCTGCACAGGGACGTCATGGTACCCTCAGTTCGAAAATCGACAACAGCAACAAGTGCGATGCTTCTCTCGTATGTGAGTGTGAGGAAGTTTCTGTCGGCGAAGTCAACTACGCAATCAAGGAACTTGATACTTACAACCTTATCAACCTCCGCCGTCGTACCAGAGTCGGAATGGGAACATGTCAGGGTGAGCTTTGTGCATGCAGGGCAGCAGGCCTTCTTGCCAAGGCAAACGGCTGTGCAAAGAAATCCGCAGAAGACCTTGCATCATTCATGAATGAGAGATGGAAGGGAATGTATCCGGTTGCATGGGGAGAAACCCTGTGTGAGGCTCAGTTCACCTCATGGATATATGAAGGTGTGTGCGGTCTTGATACTTACTCCAACTCAGCTGTTGCAATTTAAATGTCATTGTCATGAAATTCGATTCAATAATAATAGGAGGAGGCCTCAGCGGCCTTGTGGCAGGTATCAGCCTCCAGAGCAAGGGACGCAGGACGCTTATTGTCTCGGCAGGTCAGAGTGCCCTTCATTTCTTCTCCGGATCATTTGAACTTTACAATACAGACAAGAGTTATCAGGAAGCTCTGAAAGGTCTTGACGAGAGTCATCCTTATTCAAAAATGGGAATTGAAAGGGTTCTCGAACTTGCTTCAGGTGTTCCGGCATTTTTCTCCCAGGCAGGCATAAAGCTCTTAGGGTCAGCTGACTGTAATCATTTCAGACTCACCCCGATGGGAGTTCGGAAACCGGCCTGGCTCACTCTTGACGGATATGTGAAGATTCCTTCAGACGGGAAGTTCCCTTACAAGAATGTAACTATTGCCAATCTTGAAGGTTTTCTTGACTTCCACACGGAATTCATTGCAGCCGGCCTTGCAGAGCAGGGTGTAAATGCAAGAATATGCTCTGTATCGCTTCCTGAACTTGATTATCTGAGAACCAATCCTACGGAAATGCGTTCGACGAATATAGCACGTGCTGTCAAGGGCGATGTCCTGGGAGCGCTTGCCCAGAAGCTTTCTGCTGCTGCATCCGGGACTGAAGCCATTCTTATGCCTGCTGTCCTCGGTCTGGAATCACCTCAGGCCGCCGAGTCGCTCAAGGCGCGTTGCGACCTGCCGGTGGAATTCGTTGCAACTCTCCCTCCTTCAGTTCCGGGAATCAGGACCCAGCTCATGCTGCGTTCATACTATCAGAAAATAGGTGGAACATACATGCTTGGAGATACCGTGGAAGAGGGGCTTTTTGAGGACGACATCCTCAAGGGAATCCGCACGGTGAATCATGCCGATACCGTATTTGAAGCTGATTCATTCGTACTTGCCTCCGGAAGTTTCTTCAGCAGGGGAGTCATGGCTTCACAGGAAGGCGTATATGAGCCGATTTTCGGTCTTGACGTCGATGCTCCTTCAGATCGCGGTCAATGGTATCAGGAGAAGATGTTTGAAGCCCAGCCATATATGAAATTCGGAGTTCATACCGACAAGGACTTCAAGGTGTCTGTTTCAGGCAGAACCATAGGCAACGTCTATGCTGCCGGCTCTGTCCTTTCCGGTTTCAATGCTGTCAAGGAAGGCTGTGGTGCCGGAGTTTCAATCCTCACCGCCCTGGATGTTGCAGAAAAAATCACAAGATAAAATGGCAATATGATGAATAAGGAGATAAATACAAACGAAAATAATTTCGAACAGTGCATCAAATGTACTATTTGTACGGTATATTGCCCTGTGATGGCTGTCAATCCGGATTATCCCGGCCCGAAACAGGCCGGCCCTGACGGGGAGAGATACCGTCTGAAGGACCCTAAGTTCTTTGACGAAGCCCTCAAATATTGCATGAACTGCAAGAGATGCGAGGTTGCCTGCCCTTCGAACGTGAAAATCGGTGATATCATTCAGAAGGCACGGCTTGACTACAGTTCAAAGAAACCGGGGCTCAGGGAGTTTGCCCTGGCCAATACTGATCTTCTCGGTACGGTCGCAACTACCATGGCGCCAATCGTGAACGGCACGCTGAAGATGGGTGTCGTAAAATCAGCAATGCACGGTATCATAGGAGTTGACAAACATCGTCAGTTCCCTTCATATTCAGGACAGAAATTCACTACATGGTTCCGCAAGAATGCGCAGAGCAAGCAGGAGGAATATAGCCGTTTCGTAACATATTTCCACGGTTGCTATGCCAACTACAATTATCCGAAACTTGCAAAGGACTTCGTAAAGATTATGAATGCACTCGGATATGGGGTACATCTGATGGATAAGGAGAAATGCTGCGGTGTCGCCCTGATTTCAAACGGTTTCAAGAAGAAGGCTGCAAAACAGGCAGCCACCAATCTGGACTGTATCCGTGAGGCTGTCCGCCGCGGTGAGCCTGTACTCGGCACCAGTTCGACCTGCGCTTTCACAATCCGCGATGAATATGAGCACATCCTCGGTATGGACAACAGTGACGTAAGAGACAGCGTGATGCTTGCAACCCGCTTCATCTTCAAACTCATAGATGCGGGCAAGGCCAAACTTGTCTTCCGTGATGACTATCGCAGGAGAATTGCATACCACACTCCTTGCCACATGGAGAAACTCGGATGGTCAATCTATTCTACATCCCTTATGAAGATGATCCCTGGAGTTGACTTCGTGATGATGGACTCACAGTGCTGTGGTATCGCCGGTACCTATGGTTTCAAGAAGGAGAATTATCCATATTCACAGAAAATTGGTGAGGGAGTATTCAGACAGATTTCGGAGATTCAGCCTGATATAGTCGCAACCGATTGTGAGACATGCAAATGGCAGATTGAGATGTCAACCGGCGCCCATGTCGAGAATCCTATAACCATCATTGCCGATGCGCTTGACGTGGAGGCAACAATTGCTGCAAACAAATAAAACAACTAAACTAATACTATCATGAGCAGATTTTTCGATCCACCTGCACCAAAGCCGCAGATGCCTCAGGAGAAGGTTGACAAGACCTACAAGGCTATGCGTATTAAGGTTTTCCTCGGAGCCTTCCTTGGCTATGCAGGTTATTACCTAGTCAGAAAGAACCTTTCCCTTGCCGCTCCGGAAATGATTGAGAACGGAATCCTGGATGCAGCAAAGGTTGGTCTTACGATGTCGGCTGTTTCAATAGCCTATGCTTTCAGCAAATTCATCATGGGCTCTGTTTCAGACCGTTCCGACTCCCGCAAATTCCTTTGTGTCGGTCTCGTTTTGTCCGCACTTGCGATGATTCTGGTCGGAGTACTTCCATTTGGTGCCAACACAGCGCTGAATACGGCAGTCATCTTTGCCTTGATGCTTATCGTTGGCTGGCTCAGCGGTTTCGGATGGCCTCCTTGCGGAAGGATTATGGCTCATTGGTTCTCTCAGAATGAGAGGAGCTTCAAGATGAGCGTATGGAACGTGTCTCACACGGTCGGCAGTTTCGCCCTTGGTATCCTTGCCATTGCCGGAGTTTCCCTCTTCATTTTCTTTGCTCCGACTTTCGGACTCGACGAGGCTCAGGCATGGAGGGGCAACTTCATCTTCCCTGCAGTCATCGCGCTCGTCATTGCCGGTTTCTGCTGGTGGGCAATCCGTGATACTCCTGAGTCATGCGGACTTCCTTCTGTCCAGGACTGGAGACAGGACTACAGCGGAGTGAAGAGCAAGGGCAAGGCTGGAGACAAACTTCCCTTCAAGGTCCTCTTCGTGGATTATGTGTTGAAAAACAAGCTGTTGTGGATTGTTGCCCTCAGCAATGTCTTCGTCTATATGGTAAGGTATGGTATCGGTGACTGGGCTCCTACCTTCCTTTCAGATGCAGGTATCATGACCAAGGCTGAGAGCAAGATGGCCTTCTCGGTCCACAACCTCGTAGGTGCTGCAGGAACCATCCTCTGCGGTCTCGCGACTTCTAAGATTTTCAAGGGACGCTGTGCTCCGATGAACGTCATCTGTATGACAGCCTGCATGATAGGCGTACTCATCTACTGGTTCGTTGGTGCCGGTTTCGTGCCTATGGCCCCTGCCGTACAGAAAATCCTCGTTTATGTGGCACTCTGCCTCATCGGATTCTTCATCTATGGCCCTGTTGCCCTTACGGGAGTTCAGGCGCTGAACCTTGTGCCTAAGAATGCTGCCGGTACAGCTGCAGGCTTCGTCGGCTTGTTTGGATATTTCATCGGTGATGCAATCTGCTCGAAGATTTTCGTCGGCGGAGTTGCAAGTGCCTTTGACTGGAATGTGGCCAATCTTACCGTCGCAGCGGGTGCCCTGATAGGCGTTCTGCTCTGCGCCCTCCTGATTCGTCCGGAGGCACGGCAGGCTGCTGCAAATAAATAAATCCATACGGGTTCGCAGACATATGTCTGCAGGGGCTAAAAAGCCTAGATGGGGCTGAACAAAAGATTTTTTGGTCAGTCCCACTCTTTATTTTTATATTTGCCTCATGGAAAAAGTGTATGAAGATCCGGAATTAGGCAAAGTCCTTTTCAGAAAGAGGGCAGGGGTGAGGCGTGTCAGCCTGCGTGTCAGCCGTGAAAAAGGAATCAGGATAACCCTTCCTTTCTGGGTTTCGTATGATCAGGCAATCCGCTTCTATATATCCAGGAAGCAGTGGGTAAAGGATACACTTGCAAAATTGCAGGATGCTCCTGTCCCGAAACAACTTTCAAAGGATGAAGTCCAAAGTCTTGCCCATGATGCCGCAGCTTATCTTCCTGATCGCCTTGCATTCCTTGCAAGCCAATACGGATTCACTTATTCAAGTCTCAGGTTGAAATTCAACCGCACGAACTGGGGCAGCTGCTCGACCAGGAAGAACATCAATCTGAATATATGTCTGATGAATCTTCCTCCCCTCATGAGGGATTATGTAATGCTTCATGAGCTGTGCCACCTGCATCATCAGGACCATTCCGAGGCGTTCCATGCCCTTCTGGAAAATCTTCTGACAAGGCATATCAAACAATATCTCGGAATTTCAGACGAATCCGGAGGAAAGATTACATCGGAGCTTTGCAATCAGGACAGCGCATTTGTCCGGCAACTTCTTCCTATTATTAAAAAATCCAGGTCACAATTTCCTGTTGACCATTCAATTTCAACCCTGCTCAGGAAATACCGTCCTGACAAATAATTTACTTGCTCTGTCCATCATTGATGATTTTTTCAGCCTTTGCATAACCATCAGCCGGTGCATTCCACATGAGGGCGATTACGACTGCTCCCACAACTCCGATGATTACTGAAACAAGGAATACCGAATCCCAACCATAGTGCTGTGCAAGGAAACCGAATATCAGTCCGGAAACCGTTGTACTTGCATAGCCGAAGATTCCGAGGATTCCGTTGGCAGTCGCACATGCATGTTTGGTCGCCTGATTGGATGCTGCGATGCCCAGGAGAGCCTGCGGGCCATATACGAAGAAGCTTGAAAGGACAAGCCATACGATTGACAGCCAGTTCATTGTGGCAGGAGTTTTCCAGAACAGGAAGAATGACAGTGTCGCACCGATTGTGCAGATGAGACATGTACGGTGAGCCCTGCTCTTCATGAACTTGTCGGTAAACCATCCGGCGACAAGCATTCCGAGGATGCCGCCCACGATTTCAGTCGTGGCAACGACTGTTCCGGCAGTAGAAATCTCCATGCCCTTGAACTGGGTGAGGAAAGTGGCTCCCCAGTCAAGGATTGTGAATCTGACGATATAGATGCAGAAATTCGCAACGGCAAGAATCCAGATGAGAGGGTTCCTGAATACAAGCGAACTCACAATCTTCTTATAGCTTTTTTCGGAAAGCTTCTCATGCGGCTTTGCACATGGCTGGCCACCATTTTCCTCAGCCTCAATCTCTTCAAGCTCAGGTAGTCCTACAGAAGAAGGCGTGTCCCTGAGCAGAGCATAAATGGCGAATGCACCCACGATGGCGATTGCTGCTGGGACTGCAAAGCAAAGTTGCCATGCGCTGTATCCGAATGTCTTGAGCAGGAATCCGCAAAGGGCCACGATGATCCCGGCACCTATAGAGTGAGAGGCATTCCATATGGACTGCTTGGTAGCCAGCTCCTTAGGCGAAATCCAGTGAGCCATCAGACTCATGCACGGCGGAACACCCATACCCTGGAAGAAGCCGTTCAGGACCCATAGCGACCCAATGATATAGACAAGTGTCATCGTCGCTTTCCCTTCACCGTCCAGCACGCTGACAAACGAATTCATTGACGGACTGAAGCATATGCCGAGGTTCACCAGGGCCGAAAGAATGAGGCCTATGGTCATGAGCTTCCTGCGGCTCATCCTGTCTGCCAGGAAACCATTTACAAAACGGGAAAAACCGTAGATGACTCCGTTGAGCGTCAGGAACAGACCGAGCTGGGTTTTCGAAATTCCCAATTCTGCCTCAAGTGCAGGCATAGCCACACTGAAATGCTTGCGTACAAAATAGTAGAGCGCATAACCTATCATCAGGGTTATCAATGTGCGCCATTGCCAGTACTGATACTTCTTCTTTGTTTGGATGTCCATAAAAAAATCGTGGTTTGAAAAATCGGCATAAAGGTAAATATTTTGTTGTATTTTATCAAAAAATAATCATATATTTGTACTCTATCGAAACAAAATGAAATAACATTGAATCGAAATGAAATCAAACCATAACAAAACCATCTCGCCTGAACTCAGGGATAAATTGTCGAAAATCAAGAGGCTTGCCCTTGACATGGACGGCACCATCTATCTGGGAAGCACCCTCTTCCCATTCACAATCGACTTTCTCGATTCAATGAAAAATGCGGGTGTAGGCTATTCATTCCTGACCAATAATCCGACAAAATCCGTTGCGGACTACCTCAAGAAACTTGAGGGCATGGGCATCCATGCCGACAACGACAATATGTACACGACATCTCTCGCGGCAATCGACTACATCAAGTCGCATTACCCTCAGGCCAGGCGTCTTTTCCTGCTTGGAACCCCGAGCATGATTTCCCAATTCGAGAAGGCTGGTTTCGAGTCCTGCAGCGATGACCCGGATGATGTTCCCGATGTACTGGTAGTGGCCTTCGACCCGACCCTGGTCTATTCGCGCCTCTGCAGGGCCTCATGGTGGGCTTCTCAGGGCATCCCATACGTTGCAACCAATCCGGACCGTGTCTGCCCGACAGACCAGAGGACCATCCTTGTTGACTGCGGCTCCATCTGCCGTTGCATCGAATCGGCATCTGGCCGCAAACCGGACATAACTCTCGGAAAGCCGGATCCGAACATGCTCTACGGAATTATGGATAAATATGGGCTGAAACCGGAAGAGGTGGCAATGGTCGGGGATCGCATATATACCGACACTGCGACGGCTCACAATGCCGGGGCATTCGGAGTGCTTGTCCTTTCCGGCGAAACGACGCTTGAAACCGCTGAGAAAGTTGCAGCCGATGCTGCCTCCAACCCCGATCCGGAATTCTATCCGCCTGACCTGATCGTGCGCGACGTGAAGGAACTTGGAGATCTTATTATTGCATGCCGTGCGGAAAACTGCAATTGTTGATGTGTATTTTGCAGAAAAAGATTAAATTTGCACGATTTAATTGAAAAATACACATACATATAATACCATGGTAAAATTCAACATTGGAGGCTGCAGCTCCTTCGTAAAAGATGCAGATTACAAAGCTTATGTAGAGAAAGCCCTTTCGGCTCTCGATGTCCTTGAAAATGAGACAGGTGCAGGCAATGATTTCCTTGGCTGGAAACATCTTCCGACAACGACTCCGGAATCTCTCATCGCGGATTGCGAGCAGATTCGTGACAGCTGGAAGGCAAAGGGCGTTGACCTGGTTGTAGTTATCGGAATCGGAGGGTCATATCTTGGAGCCAAATGTGCAATCGAGGCTCTTTCACACACCTTCGCAAGCAGTCTGAAAGGTGACAAAACTGCTCCGCAAATTGTATTTGCAGGAAACAACCTTTCTGAAGAATATATCAGCGAGCTCATGGATCTGATGCAGCAGAGAAATTGCGCTGCAGTTGTAATTTCAAAATCAGGTACCACAACCGAGCCTGCAATTGCTTTCCGTCTCATCAAGCAGTACATCGAGCAGACCTATGGAGCAAAAGAGGCTTCAGAGCGTATCGTGGCTGTAACTGATGCCCATAAGGGTGCCCTCAAGTCACTTTCAACTCAGGAAGGCTACAAGACATTTGTAATCGAAGACAATGTCGGAGGCCGTTTCTCAGTTCTCACTCCAGTAGGAATCCTTCCTATCGTTCTTGCTGGATTCGACATCAGGGCAATGCTCAAAGGCGCTGCCGAGATGGAGGAAATCTGCGCAAAGAAATGTGAGTGCAACCCTGCAGTTCAGTATGCGGCAATGCGTAACCTCCTGTACAACAATGGAAAGACGGTGGAAATCCTTGTGTCGTTCTCTCCAAAGCTCCAGTATCTCGGCGAGTGGTGGAAACAGCTCTTCGGAGAGTCTGAGGGCAAGGATGGAAAAGGCATTTTCCCTGCTTCCTGCATTTTCACAACCGACCTTCACTCAATGGGCCAGTACATCCAGGAAGGCGAGCGCATGCTCATGGAGACAGTAGTCACCGTCGAGAACAGTAACCGCAGTATGACAATCGCAAACGACCCTCAGAACCTTGACGGTCTTAACTTCCTTACAGGCAAGCATGTAGAGGAGTGCAACGCGATGGCTGAGCTCGGAACCAAACTCGCTCACATTGACGGTGGAGTGCCTCAGCTTCAGGTAAGCATCGAGCGCATCAACGAGTACAACCTCGGCGGTCTATTCTATTTCTTTGAGAAAGCATGCGGAATCAGCGGATACATCCTCGGTGTCAATCCTTTCAACCAGCCAGGTGTCGAGGCATACAAGAAGAACATGTTTGCCCTTCTTGGAAAACCAGGTTATGAGGCTCAGGCAGCAGCTTTGAAGGAAAGACTCGCTGAGTAATTCTGGCACGGACTTTGCTTATACTCTAAACTGGTTAGTTTAGTTGTTATAATTTGGGTTAATAAATGCGGAAGCGCCGTTCGGAATGAAGGTTCTTCCGCATTTTGATTTATGATTATGGAAAAGAAAAAATTATATCCTTTTTTATTCAAGCCGGAAACGGTAGAGAGACCATGGGGGAGCGAAGTGTGGACCGTCGCCGACATGGGAGTTGCAGATTCGGAGATTGCAAATGGCTGGCTCAGTGGCAATTCCATGTCAGATTTGATGGAAACCTACCTTGAAAGAGTCGTCGGGGAAAACGTCTATCAGTTTTATGGACGTCAGTTTCCGGTGCTTGTCAAGTTTGCGGACATCTGCAAGCCGACTCCGGTTTTCGTACATCCGGATGATTCCATTGCCATGGAAAGGTATGATGCTCTTGGAAAGGCTAAACTCTGGTATGTCACGGAAGCCTCATCTGACGCAAAAATCTATCTCGGTTTCAAATGTGACGTCACGGCTCAGGAGTTCTTCGACAAATGTATGGACGGCTCCATCCTTGAGCTGATGAATGAATTCACCCCAGTGAAGGGCCAGCACATCCTGATTGAACCCGGGACGGTCCATGCAACGACCGGAAAATTGAAACTAGTCTGTATCAGCGAGGCTTCCGAGGTGAATTTCTATCCTTACAATCCATATATAGCTGAAGGAGAAGAAGATACGGGCATGATTCATATTTCCGAAGCTCTAGATTTCATAAATTTCAAAAAATATGAGTTCCTCTCTACGGACAGTTCAGAAGTCATAGCTCCTCTTGTTGACCGTCCGGAATTCAATGTCAGCAGGATAAATCTTTCTGACCCGCTTCATATTTACACTGAAAAATTCGGCTCGTTCATCGTATATGCATGTGCTGAAGGAGAAGCTTCTGTTCAGGTCCCGGTCGGGGACTCGGGGGACAAGAAGATGGAGAATTATGTCCTCAAATGCGGTGAAGCGATGCTTATCCCTGCGGAACTGCCTGATTTCTACCTTGTTCCGCGCGACCGGAACACAATCCTGCTTGAAGTTGTAACAAATCCAGGAGAGGATGTGGACGAATATATCGACCCTTCGACCGAGCCTTTCCTCGAGGGTGAGGACTATGGAGGTCTTGAAGACGGAGAGTTCGATGAGGATGCTTATGATGAACAGTCAGAGGAGGAGTAGAATCCATGGAAGATGTAAGGATTGACAAATATCTGTGGTCTATAAGGGTTTTCAAGACCAGGAACGAGGCGACCGAGGCCTGCAAGGGAGGGAAAATCCGTGTCAACGGACTGGATATCAAACCTTCCCGGAATGTGAAGAGGGGAGACTTGATCACAGCCCGAAAAGGCGCTGTTGTCTATACTTTCAGGGTAATCGACCTTCTCGACAAAAGAGTAGGTGCCAATCTGGTTCCAAATTATGCTGAAAATCTTACCCCTGCTGAGGAACTTGCCAAACTGCACGCACCCGTTGAGACCTTCTTTCTCAAGCGTGACAGGGGAGCGGGCCGTCCTACCAAGAAGGACAGACGTCAGATGGAAGCGCTTTGGGGAGGCCTTGATTATGACGGTATCGAAGAAATGGATGACTAAATGAAAGTTATTCTTTCAATGAAAAGAATTTCTCATTTGTTCTTGTCATCATAAGCCTTTGCCCAAAGCGACATCTGTGCAAGGTAGTAAGGCACCATGATAAGGTATTTCTCGCCTTGAACCGGGCTGACGAATTTATTCCATGCAAGGATTAAATCTGAAAAAACGAAAAGCAATGCGCCGCATGCATAGATTCCGTTTCTCTGGAAGATTGCAGTTGCGGCCATTGTCGTTATCAGAATGACGTAGATGGAAACCCCGATACGAAGCACTCCCAGAGGAACGTGAGGCACGATCAGGATGAATGCTATGGCGATAAGGCTTGCTGCGCAGACCAGTCCGAGTGCGATGAAACTTTTCTTCCTTCTGCTCGGCGCCCCCTTCATGGAAACGTAGCGCTGGATGAAATAGACGATAAGCATCACATGGGCAAGGGCGAATCCGCCCATCTGCATGATGAAGTTTCCGCATGAACCCATGTAATCACCTATGCATGAGAACATCATGGCAAGAGCCATCTGCCATGGAATCATGAAAGCACCGCATATTGTCAGGACTGCAAGAGGAAATGCAATCCTGTGCTGCGCTATGAATGCTCCCGTCAGCGGAGCATACAACTCCTTAGGAAGGAAATAGAACACCGCCAGGACTGTGACGATGCCCATTGTGACCAGAAACCTTTTCTGACTGAAGGTTTTTAATTCATTTGACATGGTTATTCCACAATTCCCGCCTCAATCCATGCTTTAGCCAGATTGTCGGAATCCTTTGTCGCAAGGTCCATGTCAATCTCGTACTCGTCCACGAGAAGCTGGGCCATATCACTGACACTGAATTCCTTACCTTCAACGGCCTTCCACAGGAAAGCAGCGGTTTCGTTAAGAGATATTAGTTTGTTGAAATTGATATTGACAAGTCCTTCGCCTGTCACGACGTGCTCTCCGCAGACGTCTCTCAAAATAAATCCTTCCTTGATTTTCATGTCTGATATTATCTATATATGTTATTGAACGTGTGTCCATATCCGGACAACTCTTCAAAGTTAATATAAATTCCTCTCAAAGCCAATTTTACCTTACATTGATACGCATTTTCTTTCCAATGGCAATTTGTATAACTTTGCTCCGCTTGCAACGGCCCAGAATAAACAAAGAAGCAACGATATGGCATTCACTGACTTTGCCGTTTTCTGGAAAATCAGGAACAAAAAATTAAACCTATTGAAAGAATACTTATCTTTGTAATCGATGTAATAAAAGTTTTGCATGTTGCTAAACTTGAGTAGATGTAATGAACCTGATTATTAGAAAATTATGCAAGTTAAGATAATCAATAGATCGGCATTTCCTTCTCCTGCCTATGCCACGGAAATGTCAGCGGGAATGGATTTGAAAGCCAACATCTCTGAAGCGGTCCTTCTGGAGCCGCTCCAGCGGGCAATGATACCGACGGGAATATACCTTGCCCTTCCGGAAGGCACTGAGGCACAGGTGCGTCCGCGCAGCGGTCTTGCAGCGAAATTCGGGATATCCGTCTTGAATGCTCCGGGCACGATTGACGCAGACTACCGCGGAGAAGTGAAAGTCATTCTCGTGAACCTTTCTAATGAGCCTTTCACCGTCAATCCGGGCGAAAGAATTGCCCAGCTGGTTCTTGCCCGCTACGAGAGAATCGAGTGGGATGAGGTGGAGACCCTGGATGAAACCTGTCGCGGCGAGGGAGGATTCGGCAGCACCGGAAGATAGGAATGAACAAAGCCTCAGATTAAAATCAGAAATTAGCCAATAATTACCATAAGATGGACATAAAAAGTTTATACTCAATATATAAGAAATGTGGAGGCAAAGTCACCACAGACACACGAACTCTCAAGGGAGGCGAACTTTTCTTTGCACTTAAAGGAGAGAATTTTGACGGAAACGAATATGCTTCAAAAGCCCTTGAGGCCGGGGCCGGTTATGCAGTTGTGAATGCGTCTTCGGCGGCTGCCAGACTCGCTGAAACAGACAGCAGAATCATCCCGGTCGAAGACACTCTCAAAACCCTTCAGGCACTGGCGAGGTGGCATAGGTCGGTAACATTCGTTGACGGCAAACCATTGACAGTCATAGCATTGACCGGTACAAATGGAAAGACTACCACGAAGGAACTTATCCGGGAAGTCCTTTCCATAAAATACAATGTTACAGCAACGGAAGGCAATCTGAACAACAATATCGGAGTGCCTCTTACCCTGCTGAAAATCAATTCACAAACCCAGCTTGCCGTGGTCGAGATGGGCGCGAGCCACCCGGGTGACATCCGCGAACTTGTAGAGATTGCTCTTCCGAACTATGGTCTTGTGACTAATGTGGGCAAGGCCCATTTGCTGGGATTCGGCAGTTTCGAGGGAGTGATGAAGACAAAAGGTGAGTTGTACGATTATCTGAGGCGGACAGCAGACAAAGTGTTCGTCAATGTTGACAATCCATATCTGTGCAAGATGGCCAGGGAACGCAATCTTGACAGTGACCCGGAGCGCAACGAATCTTTGGTTATCCCTTACGGCCTTGAATTCAGCCAGTCAAAGGTTCTGGAGTCTTCACCAGAGCATCCTTTCCTTCGCATCAGGATTCCTGCCGAGGGTGGGGAAGTGGCTGTGGATACCAATCTTGTCGGAGCGTATAATGCTGATAATGTGATGGCTGCGCTTGCAGTCGGACATTATTTCGGTGTGTCGCTCCAGGATGGTGCCGCTGCGGTAAGTGGGTACAAGCCTGCTAACAACCGCTCCCAGATGACGCGCACTGAAAGGAATCTGCTCATCGTGGATGCCTACAATGCAAATCCGACAAGCATGGATGCCGCCTTGAATAATTTTGCAGGGGTTCAGGCAGCAAGGAAGGTCGCCCTGCTTGGAGATATGCTCGAACTTGGAGAGGACTCCGTCAGCGAGCATGTCAAGGTTGCTGAAAAAGCCCTCGCGTCCGGTTTTTCTTCCGTATGTTTCGTGGGAGCTGAATTCGGCAAGGCCTTGAAGGAGATGTCCTCTTCTTCTGCAATGCCACAAACCGGGACCGAATGCCTTCATTTCGACACTTCGGACAGTCTTGCACAATATCTTTCCGAAAAAAGGATTGTGGATGCGGTGGTCCTGATAAAGGGATCCCGAG
This sequence comes from uncultured Bacteroidales bacterium, assembly GCA_945827785.1. Lineage (GTDB taxonomy): Bacteria > Bacteroidota > Bacteroidia > Bacteroidales > UBA932 > Cryptobacteroides. The sequence goes on from CALZOR010000029.1 coordinate 18,599, forward strand.
GTACCCGGATGGAAAAGACAATACCGATGCTATAGTTTCAGCCGGTTGATTACGTAATTAATCAATCGGCTGATAATCAATCCTATACAAATACCGACGATGATTCCGACGATTACATCGCCAAGGAAGTGCTTGCCCACGAAGATTCTGCTGATTGCCACCATGAAAGCCCATATCAGCATCCACCATGTATAGAAGTTTGAAAGCTTTCCGGGATAGTGTTTCCTGAAAACGGGAATTGTGCAGCACGATACACCGAATGAGTTGGCCGCGTGGGCTGAAAAGAAACTGAATCCTCCGCCATATTCAAGAACGTGCAGCCCTCTTTCAATCATTGCAGGATCGTTCACCGGACGGATGCGTTCTGCCCAATGCTTGATAAGGTTGGAGAACTGATCGCAGCACAGGACAGTCAGCGCCACGCCGGCAAGAAGCACGAGCGTACGTTTCCATCCCAGTTTCCAGAACATCAGCGCGATGATTGCCGCATACATCGGAATCCAGACTTTCTTGTCCGAGAAGAACCACATGATGGGGTCGCTGAACGGTGAGTGCCAGCTGTTTATGGTGAGGGTAAGCTGCTGGTCCAGCTGCTCCAGCCCTTCGAGGGTTATTGCCATGGTCTTGATTTATAAATTATTCTGGTCCAGATAGTTATCTCGATTATCCTGAAGATTTTCCGGCTCTTTGGACAGGACTTTCATATTGACGTCGTCAGGGAAAAGGACCACAGGTCCTTCATCTGCCGAGTCATCCTTGTGGAGGGCCTCCCAGAGCATGTCTTTCAGCTCCTTGATGCCTTCCTGGGTGAATGATGAGATAAATACGTGAGGTAGGTCGGTTGGAAGCTGCTCCCTTATCTCGCTCTTGAGCTTCTCGTCAAGCATGTCAGACTTTGTGATTGCCAGAATCCTGTCCTTAACAAGCAGTTCGGGATTGTATTCCTTCAGTTCGTTCAGCAGAATCTGGTAGCCCTGCCTGATGTCGTCCTGGTCTGCGGGCAGCATGAAAAGCAGGATTGAGTTTCGCTCGATATGTCTGAGGAAACGCATTCCGATGCCCTTGCCTTCGTGTGCGCCCTCGATGATGCCCGGAATATCTGCCATTACGAATGACTTGTCATCGTAATAGCTCACTATGCCCAGATTTGGTTCAAGGGTTGTGAAAGGGTAGTCCGCAATTTTAGGACGGGCAGCGGATACGGTTGAAAGCAGCGTCGATTTCCCGGCATTAGGAAAGCCTACAAGTCCGACGTCTGCAAGGAGTTTCAGCTCAAGGATGAACCACCCCTCTTCGAAAGGCTCTCCCGGCTGGCTGTATCGCGGTGTCTGGTTGGTTGCCGACTTGAAATTGTTGTTGCCAAGTCCTCCACGGCCTCCGCGTACAAGAATCCTCTCTTCAAATGGCTCAACGAGTTCGAAAAGCACTTCTCCTGTCTCGGCGTTCTTTGCAACGGTCCCGAGCGGCACGTCAAGAATGATATCCGCTCCGTTCTTTCCCTTCATCAGCTGTCCGCTTCCGGCCCCTCCATGCTCCGCCATGATGTGCTTGCGGTATTTCAGGTGGATAAGCGTCCAGAACTGCGGATTCGCCCTGAGGATGATGTGTCCTCCGCGTCCGCCGTCTCCTCCATCCGGTCCTCCCTTCGGAATATACTTCTCCCTCCTCATGTGAGTGGACCCAGCACCGCCATTTCCCGAGCGGCAATATATCTTTACGTAGTCTATGAAATTGCTGTCTGCCATACTATTATCGTTTAGCCTGCAAAGATAGTGAATCTTTTTCTATTTTTCTTTGCTGAGCCGTTCTTCCATCAGGGGATGCGCTGGGTCAGTGTTTCTTCGATGGTCTTGCACGTGGTGATGTTTTCTGCGTGGTATCCCCAGGGAACAGATGCATCAGCGATGGAAAGTCATTGCTTTCATAATCTCCTACTACCTGTGCGAGTTTTATATTTGATTTGTGTTCAGGAGATTGTAATACTCGCCCAAGTTGGGCGAGTATTACTGTAGATACCAGGTTGCGAATTCATCATTGCTGGTGATGTCGTATTCTTCTTGCTCGATCTCCTCCTGGGTCTTCCGGCTTGTTGTGGATGAGACCTGTTATCAGGGTTTTGAGGCCTGATATTTCTTGTTTGAGTTCGAGGACTGTCTATCGAATCACGGCACAAATATCTATGGATTTTTCGGACTTGTTC